>SCST01000065.1 GCA_004299465.1 Methylovulum sp.
AAGCGTTAAAAAAAAGTCTGCCGGCGGGCATGTAAACCGTAATGCCCAGTTCACGCGCATTGCCGAATTGAAAGCGGCCTATGAAGCCCAAGGTAATCCTGTCGTCAGCGTGGATACCAAGAAAAAAGAGAAGATAGGCCAGCTATTTCGTGAAGGCGAGCTTTATACCACTGAAACTATTGAAGTTCTCGATCACGACTTCCCGTCGTTGGCAGAGGGTGTAGCCATTCCACATGCGGTTTATGACATCGCTCGTAATGAAGCCTACGTCAGCATTGGCACCAGCCATGACACCGCTGAGTTTGCTTGTGATTCGATTCGGTACTGGTGGAATAATTATGGAAAACTACACTATGCCTATGCAACGTCTATTTTAATGTTGATGGATGGCGGGGGCAGCAACTCGTCCAGGCACTACATTTTCAAACAAGAGTTACAGGCTTTGGCGGATGAGATTGGCGTTGAGATTCGGATCGCCCATTATCCACCATACACCTCTAAATGGAACCCTATTGAACATCGCGTTTTTCCGCATATTACTCGTGCGTTACAAGGTGCTATTCTGACCAGCCTTCAACTGACAAAAGAGCTAATAGGGAACGCATCCACAAAGACGGGGTTAAAGGTGGTCGCCTGTATTCTTGATAAAGTGTATGCAACAGGCAGAAAAGTGGTGGCAGGATTTAAAGAATCTATGCGCATCGTTTTTGATAAGCACCTTAGGCAGTGGAACTATACCGCCGTCCCTGAAAAGACGGCTCTGGCAATTGACTAAGTTATTTTATGCACATTCCTTAGGCGCTTTACCTCTCCGGTTAAAGGATGCCTTGCCGTGGCCGCGCCGATTCCGGAAGACGGGTAGGAATCATCCTGATCGACGAGACATCGAAGCCATCTATTTCGACTTGAATGTCGGTGTCTCGCCAATCAGCATCGAAAAATGTTCAGTTGTTAACGGTTTTCAAACCGGTTAAAGTCGAACAACCCTGCCTCTATCGGGTAAGTCCTGCGATAAGCCGCATGCAAAGTATCCGCGTAGGCCCAAAAATGCGGATGGGTTCGCCGGATGGCGAAGCGGGCGCTCAGTTTTGTATAGCCGGCTTCGGATTTCAACTGCTTGACCGCTTTAATAAACTCGGGTACTTGCCAAAATTTCAGCCGGTAAAACGCATTCGGATAAACGCCTAAAAAGCCGGGCGCCAGTGTCAGGGTATCTTCATCGGGCAGACGTCGGCTGTCTTCCTTGAACAATTCGGATACATTGCTGTGCGCACTATTGCGCAGTAATGTGTAGTAATGCGCCTGTTTTTGCTCATCGATGACGGTAATGAACGCTGTTTCCGGCAAATAGGAAACTGCTTTGCCCTTCAGTTCAGCCAATTGTTTCAATGCTCCCGGCTCTTTTTCCGTCAAGTCGTAGCGCTCGTTCAACACAGGCTTTAAATACTGTTTCCAAAGCTGTGTCAGTTCCTGCCAGGGCTGGTCGGTTTTGTAAACGATACCGCTTTGTTGAAAAAACAATGCCTGACTATCGTTCAAATGAGCATAAACCTCATCGGCTACGTTGCGATACCAGCGGTCACGTACCGTGTTACGCGCCTCCACAGGTAACAGCGCGAGCA
>SCST01000569.1 GCA_004299465.1 Methylovulum sp.
GCACCACTCGCCTCACTACCTCATTCGACAGCACGAATGCCAACGGTGACAGCGGTTATCCGTCAATCAGCGACAATGGCCGGTTTGTCGCCATCGAATCCTACGCCACTAATTTGATCCCGAACGACACCGCTGACGATAGACCAGATACCTTCGTGGCCAACCTTCGGGCAAAACCCTAGAGGAGAAATACGGTTGACTTGAGCGGCGTCATGCTGAGACTGTTCGACACGCTTAGCGCAAATAGCTTAAGTTTCAGGTAGTGGCAATGGCGCGCATCTTGTCTCGGTGACCGCAGCATCTGCTGGAGGCGCACAGACGATTACCAGTGCCAATGCGGTCACGGTAACGGCAACATCGGCTGCCGGTAATCAAGCTATTATCACGGGTGCCGGCGCCGATGTCATAACCGCATCGACAGCTGCCGCAATCAATACCATTATGGCTAATGCAGGCAACGATTACCCACAGACAGCCACTGCCCAAATTAAATCAGATAACTGTGGAATATTATTTTCGCCCAGCACCCTATTCCTAAAATAATGCCAAAACGAAATGCCGTTTCAGGCAAATCTTTTTTAAGCAGGCGGAAGTTGTCCCGGCACACTTCCGTCCATTAAGGCGCCGTGCTCTTTTGCGCCGATAAACCTGAAATCATTAAGCCTATGCCCAGGATAATAAGCCCTATATCAAGCATGATGTAGGGGTCAGTAACCAGCACAACAGTGCTCGCTGAAAAAACAAACACAGCCAAGCCCCAAAAAAAACGCTTAAGACCTGGAGAATTTTCTTTAATTTCCATTTTAGCTTACCCTCAAACTGATTTAACAATGCCGAAATAACTACCATCGGCTCTTAGCTATCGACAGCAAAGCAATACAGCCTGTAACCAGGCGGGCCTAATATAACACCAGCAAAGACTAACTCCTATACTCAGCTTTATTAATTTATCTTTACTCCATGCCGCCCCTGCGGCGCTATTTCCCTATGAGGGCACGCGCGATGCGCGCGATTTGCGGGCTTGAGCACATCGATTGATCTTGTCGAGTGCAAAATAGATTTACTATTTGAATACTATTTTAGCAAGTGCTAATATTCAAGCCGAATACTGTCTTATGAGCCGTGGCACGCATACAGTATCTTGCCGGATAAAGCGGCAGTATGGACTGCCACACCAACACAACAAGGTAGGTCAACCTACAGTGAGGAGAACATCATGGCTAGAATAGTGATATTAGGCGCAGGCATAGGCGGCGTTCCAATGGCTTATGAAATGAAGGAAACCGTCAGGAAAAATCATGATGTGATCGTGATTTCCGACACCCCTACATTTCATTTTGTACCGTCGAATCCGTGGATCCCACCGCGCTGGCGAAAACCGGAAGATTTGAAGGTTGAACTCGCGCCGGTGATGAAAAAGAAAGGCATAGAATTTATCCAGAAAGCCGCCGCCAAAGTCGACCCGCCCAACAACCAGGTCTTGCTGGCGGACGGTTCCGCCGTTACCTACGATTACCTCGTCATCGCCACCGGCCCCCGCCTGGCCTTCGATGAAGTGCCGGGACTCGGGCCTGACGGCTATACCTCGTCGGTTTGCCATGTCGATCATGCCGCCGTTGCCGCGGAAGATTGGGACAAGTTCATGGCCGATCCCGGCCCGATCATTATCGGCGCGGTGCAGGGCGCTTCCTGCTACGGCCCGGCCTACGAATACCTGATGATACTCGAAGCGGAACTGCGCAAGCGGAAAATCCGCGATCAAGTGCCGATGACATTTGTCACCGCCGAGCCGTATATCGGCCACCTGGGCTTAGGCGGGGTAGGCGATACCAAAGGCTTGCTGGAAAGCGCCTTGCGCGACAAAACCATTAAATGGATAACCAATGCCAAGGTCGACAAGATCGAACCCGGCATGATGTACATTACCGAAGTCGATGACGACGGCAAGGACAAGAAAAAACACGAACTGCCGTTCAAACATTCGATGATGCTGCCGGCGTTTACCGGCGTCGATGCGCTACGGGGTATTGAAGGCCTCGTGAATCCGCGCGGCTTCGTGCTGGTAGACGAGTACCAGCGCAACCGCACATTTAAAAATATCTATTCGGTTGGCGTCTGCATCGCGATTCCTCCGATTGAGCCCACGCCGGTGCCGGTAGGCGCACCCAAAACCGGCTATATGATCGAATCGATG
>SCST01000838.1 GCA_004299465.1 Methylovulum sp.
CGGCGCGCTCGTCCCAGTCGCTGTCCGCTTTATCAAGCTCCCCCGCTAACGCCGCCTCGCAGAGCGCTACCAAGTCGCTTTTCAGGCGCATCATAATCGGCTGGGTTTCAGGATCTCCGAAGCGGCAATTGTATTCCAGCACTTTAACTGCTCCGTCTGGCGCTATCATCAAGCCGGCGTAGAGAAATCCGGTATAAGGCAGGCCGTCTGCAGCCATGCCCTGCAAGGTAGGGTTTATGACTTCGCGCATGACGCGCTCGTGAATATCCCGTGTCACGACAGGTGCCGGCGAATACGCACCCATGCCGCCGGTGTTGGGGCCTTTGTCGCCGTTATCGCGGGCCTTGTGGTCTTGCGAGGTCGCCATCGGCAGGGCGTGTTTGCCATCGGCGATAACGATAAAACTGGCTTCTTCGCCTTGCAGGAATTCTTCGATAACGACGCGATGCCCGGCTTCGCCGAAAACATTGCCGGACAACATATCTTCGACGGCGTTAACCGCTTCCTGCTCGGTCCCTGCAACGATCACGCCTTTACCGGCCGCGAGGCCGTCGGCCTTGACAACGATAGGCGCGCCTTGTCGCCTGATATAGGCGATGGCTAAATCCTTGTCGGTAAAGCTTTGGTACGCGGCGGTGGAAATGCCGTGGCGGCTCATGAAGTCTTTGCAAAACGACTTGGAGCCTTCCAATTGTGCGGCTTTGGCGGTAGGACCGAAACATTTTAGCCCCGCGTCCTGGAAGCGGTCGACGATACCCAGGACCAGCGGCACTTCCGGCCCGACGATGGTCAGGCCTATCGCGTTTTGTCTCGCGAAAGCCAGCAACCCGGCCAGGTCGTCTACGGCAATCGCGACATTTTCTATGCCCGGTTCCAGCGCCATGCCGGGATTGCCCGGTGCTACAAATACTTTTTCGACTTTAGGCGACTGGCGGGCTTTCCAGGCCAGGGCGTGTTCGCGTCCGCCGCTGCCGACGATGAGGATGTTCATAATGGATTCTCGTTGGGGGGTTAGTGTCGAAAATGACGCATGCCGGTAAACACCATCGCTATATTATGTTCATCGGCGGCGGCGATGACTTCGGCATCGCGCATCGAGCCACCGGGATGAATAATCGCGGTAATGCCTGCTTCGGCGGCGGCATCAATACCGTCGCGGAACGGGAAGAACGCATCGGAAGCCATTGCCGATCCGGCAACGTCCAAGC
>SCST01000570.1 GCA_004299465.1 Methylovulum sp.
GCTCTTCCGATCTCGGCCGCGCAATCGCAGCTTTATGAATTCCTGGTTAAAGCCAGAACCCGGCAACCCAGCCTGGATATTATATTAATCGGCGGCAATCACGATTCCGCTTCGCGGCTGGATGCGCCCTCCCCGATTCTCAATGCCTTGGGCGTTACCGTGGTCGGCGGCTTGTCCCGCGATGATCAGGGCAATATCGATTGGGAGCGCTTATTGGTGCCGTTGACTAATGCGGCGGGCGAGATTAAAGCCTGGTGCGGGGCCATGCCGTTTTTGCGTAATGCCGACTTGCCTGCCTCTGAGCAGGATAACGACCCATTAATCTCCGGCATGAAAACGCTGTATGCCGAATTATTTGCGCAGTTGCAACAAAAAGCGGGCAATGGCGAAAGCCTGGTCCTGACCGGGCATTGCTATATGGTGAACGGTGCGGTGTCTGAATTAAGCGAACGCAAAATACTGGGCGGCAACCAGCATGCATTGCCCGTCGAATTATTCCCCGATGATATTGCCTATGTGGCCTTAGGCCATCTGCACTTGGCGCAGCGCGTCGGTACGCATGAGCATATCCGTTACAGCGGCTCCCCGATTCCGTTGTCATTTGATGAAACCGATTACCCGCACCAGGTTGTCCAGGTCGAAATTAAGCATGCCCAACCGGTTGATATCGTCGCCGTTAAAATCCCGCGTAGCGTGCCAATGTTAAGAATTCCGAATGGCAAAGATTTTGCCGTGCTGTCCGATGTGATTGCGCAATTGGAAATACTGGACCTGGACGACTTGCCGCCGGAACAAAGACCGCTGCTCGAATTAAGAATCAGGCTCGAAAAACCGGAACCCGGATTGCGCCAGCAGATTGAAGAAGTGATTTCCAAATTGCCGCTGCGCTTATTGAAAATATCCACCGCTTACCGCGGCAGCGATAAAAGCCTTGCCGATGTCCGTATCGAAGAACGACTGGAAGAACTGCAAGCGCTGGATGTTTTCCAGCGCTGCTATCAAAACAAGTATGAGCAGGCCGCGCCCGAAGCGATGAATGCGTTGTTTAACGAGTTGCTTGAAGGCCTGCAAGGAACGGAATAATGCGTATTTTAGCGATTCGCGGCAAAAACCTCGCCAGCCTGGCCGAACCGTTTGAGATTTTACTGAATGCAGGGCCGTTGGAACAAGCCGGTTTATTCGCCATTACCGGACAAACCGGCGCCGGTAAAAGCACGATCCTGGACGCCTTATGCCTCGCGCTGTATGACAAAATCCCGCGCCTGCCGGAAGGTCACGGTTTTGCCGTCGGCCATAAGGATGAAGATGACAACCTGCGCGTGACCAGCAATGACGTGCGCTCGATATTACGCCGCGGCACCGGCCATGCTTATGCCGAAGTCGATTTTGTCGCTAAGGATAAAGATCACTACCGTGCCCGCTGGGAAGTCAGCAAAGCCCGAGGCAAAGCCGACGGCCGCCTGCAAGCACAAGAACTCACGTTAAGCAAAATTGCCGACGGCCAACGCATCGGCCAGGGCAAGAAAAACACGCTGGAGCTTATCTGCGAACTGATCGACCTTAACTTCGACCAGTTTCGCCGTTCCGTATTATTGGCCCAGGGCGATTTCGCCGCGTTTTTAAAAGCCAAAAAAGACGAGCGCGCAAGCTTACTGGAGCGCATCACCGGCACCGAACTTTACTCCGAGCTATCTGTCGCCGCATTCGAGCGCGCCAGGCAGGAAAAGGATGCGTTAAACCTGCTTACCGGCCGGATGCTGGATCAACTGCCGCTGGATGAAACCGCCCGCCACGCACTGGAACAGCAGCGCGACCAATTCATCAGCCAATTGCTCGAACTGGACAAGCAAATCGCAGGCAACCAGGCCATCATAGCCTGGTATGCCGAGCTGAAAAAACGCCAGGAAGCCGAACGCATTGCCCGTGAGCGCCTTACCGATAGCCAACAGGCCTGGGACATGGCGGAAGCCGGGCGGCAGTTAATCCAGCAAGTCGAAGCCGCTCAGCCCTTAAGGCCGCTGTTGGCCCAATACGAAACGGCAAACGCCGAACACCGGGACGCCGAACAACAACTGAAAGCCGGCGGCGATCAACAAATAGCCGCTGAAATAAACCTGCAAAACGCAAAGGAACGGCTAGACGCGCTTGCCGTTGCGCTAACGGAAGCCGAACAGCAGCAACAACAAGCGCAACCCTTATTAATCAACGCGCGGGCATTGGACACTCGCATCGATATTATCCGGCAAGCGGTCGGCACCCTGAACACCGAAGAAAATCGGCTGCTGGCAGCGTTGGACGCCGCCACCCAGGAACACCAGGCTTTATTGAGCCGGCAGGCTGAACAAAACTCGGCGTTGCAACAGTTGACGCTTTGGCTGGAACAACATCAGGCGATTAAACCTGCCGCCGCCGAATGGAGCCGCTGGGATGCTGAGCTGGACCGCTATCAAACACTGAATACCAAGAAAACGGTTGCCGAACGCCGTTCGGACGAATTAAAGCAGGCGCTGACTAACGATGAAACCAAACTGGCGACGCTAAAACTGGCGATTGATGACAGCGACAAACAACTGGAGCTGTACCAAGAATCGCTGGAACAACTGAAAGCACAGGACAGCCGGCAGTCACTTGAAGACCTGCTCCGTTCAAAAGACGCGCTGGACACCAGACGCGAACAGCTCAACCTGGCGTTGAACCTGGCCACTACCGCCCAGGCACTGCAGCAGGCAATCGATGGCGACACAGAGAAACTGGCCGCAAGCGAACTAACGATCAATGACGGCGCACAGCAACTGCACAGCTTAAACGAGCGGCAGACGGCTAACAGCATCGCTGTTGGCGAGGCCAAAAAAGCCCTGGAACTGATACAGGCGACCACGCATAAAAACGCCAAACAATTCCGTTCCCTATTGCAGGACGAACAACCCTGCCCGGTGTGCGGGGCGCTTGAACATCCGTGGAAAGACCAGGCAGGCATAAGCAATGAACATGCCGACGCGCAATCGGCCCGAGTCGCCGAACTGGAAAACCTCAATGAAACACTCATAAAAGCTATTGCCGAATTGCATAAAGGCATCAGTCACGAACAGGAGCAAAAAACAGCGCTGACCGGCAAACTGGCCGAGGCACGGACCAAATTGCTCAAGTGCATCGATGACTGGACAGCTTTAACACTGCACGATAAAGCCGATTTTTCCATTACCGATATTCAGCTTCTGCCCACACTTAAAATGCACGACGAACAGGCCAGTGCCGAATTGACGCTGATCAGGCAACAGGAAAAAGCAGTGCTGGCATTACAAAAACAGCTTAAAACAACGCAGGAGTTATTCGATGCCGCCAAGGCGAATAAGGAAAATCTGTCTGCCGAACACGCGACGCTGGATAAGCAACACGCCAAAAACAAGGCCGAACGGGAACATCTCGGCGCAGGCATTCAGGAACTGGAAAAGCAACTGGCGATGATTGCCGAATTATTGGCGACACCGTTCCGGCAGTTAAAAAACTGGCAATCCCGGCTGCAAGATTCCGCCGCCGCATTCAGGCAAGACTGCGCGGCAAACGTGCAACAATTCCAGCGCACCGAACAACAGATAGAAACCGCCGCCAAATCCCTGGAAAAAACCAGCCACGATGAAAAGCTCGCCGAACAGGCGCTGAAACAATGCCGGCAACAGCACCAAATTAAACAGGCCGAGTTAAAAACCCAAACAACAGAACAGCAAAAACTGTCACTGGAGCGTGACGCGGCGTTGCCAATTCCGGGCATAACGACTGACAGTTATGAGCAAACCATCAACCAAAGCGTGCAAGCCGCAAGGGTGGCCCATCAACAAGCCGGCCACACCGCCAGCCAGGCGGAAACAGCGCTGGCAAGCCATAAACAAAACCAGCAACACTGGCAAACCGAAACCGCCAGACGTTACGGCAACCTGGAAAAAGCCCAGGACGCGCTGAAGCAGTCACTGGAAAAACAGGCTATCGATCTCGATCAGTTGAGCCGTTTGCTGGAAAAAGACGAGCACTGGCTGCCCGGACAAAAAACCGTAATGGCGGCACTGGAACGCACCCTGCAGGAGTCCGCGGCCTTATTAAAAGTCAAAACCGACGATTGCCTGGCCCATCAAAGCCATGCTGTCGATAAGACTGAAGAAGACGCCGATAAACTATCGGCCGAATTACAGCAGCAAAGACAAGCGCTGCATACGCAGAAAGAAGAACACGTCATACTGCTGCGCGAAGATGACAAAAAAATCGCAGCCGGACGGCTCTTGAAAGCCGAACTGGACCGGCAACAACAGCGCTGGGAACAATGGGAAAGCCTGAATGAGCTGGTAGGTTCAAGAACCGGCGCCAAATTCCGCACCTTCGCCCAAAGCCTGACCCTGGAAGCCTTGCTCGCGCACAGTAACCGGCACCTTGAAGACTTCGCCAAGCGCTATGCCCTGCAACGCGTACCGGGCAGCGACCTGGAACTGCAAATCATAGACCGCGACATGGCGGACGACGTGCGTAGCGTCCACAGCCTGTCCGGCGGCGAAAGCTTCCTGGTGTCCCTGGCGCTGGCCTTGGGTTTGGCATCGTTATCATCGAACAAAACCCAGGTCGAATCGCTGTTCATCGACGAAGGCTTCGGCAGCCTGGACCCTGAAACGCTGGACATCGCCATCGCCAGCCTGGATACCCTGCAAGCCTTGGGCCGGAAAGTCGGCGTAATCTCGCATGTGCCGATTTTGGTTGAGCGGATTGGCGCTAAGGTCGTGGTTGAGAAATTGGGCGGGGGGAGGAGCCAGGTAGTGATTGTTGGAGGGTATTGATCGGCGAAGCCTGCATGATTCATTACTAATGCACAGTTGCGATAGCGTATTGCGCTTTATTACGTTACAATGAAATAAATATATTTTTTAAGCAGTTGATTTAAAATAATTTTATGTATCTTTATGGTTACCAAAAGCTAACGAAATAGTCTTGGCTTTGAACAATGCGTTTACCTTGTTAACGGCACGCACTCCCTGAAGCCTACACACTATGGGCTGTTTTGCGCTTACTTCCGCGTTTAGCTTAAAATGCCTTCAATCGTAGCGTCAATTGCAGCTCAATGCATTGATCAACGCTACAAACTCATTAAAAATCTTGTTTATAACCATGGCTGTATCAACACAAAAAACATTCACTGTAAAAACGGAGCTTCTTGAATTCGACCGTCATAACCCACGTCTGGTTTTAACTAACGGTTCGGAGCAAGCTACTGATACTGAAATTATAAAAACCTTAATACGCGAAGCGGATATTGGCGAACTGATTGATTCCATCGTAGCCAATGACTACATGGATATAGAACCCTTAATTGTCACGCAAAAAAATGTACAAAAAGCTGGCAATTACCGTGTCTTGGAAGGCAATAGAAGGTTGTCAGCTATTCGCTTACTACAAAACCCAGAGCTTGCGCGTGAATGTCGCTTGTCATTACCCAAAGAAATACCTGACACAGTGTATGATTCTTTGCAAAAAGTGACCGTCTATCGCGTAGAGGAAGACGTTGAATCGCGTGCGTTTATTGGATTTAAACATATCAACGGCGCACATCGTTGGGATTCATATGCTAAAGCACGTTTTCTTACAGAATGGTATTTGGCTGAAATAGAAAATGGAATAACAGTCGAAGCGATTGCCAAGCAATTAGGTGATAATAATCAAACTGTTCGCAATTTAATTGCAGGTATGCTGGTTTTACAACAGGCTGAAAAAGACGAATTATTTGAAATTAGAGATAGAACAAAATCAGGTAAATTTGGTTTTTCTCATTTATACACAGCACTAGGAAGAATTGAATACCGCGATTTTTTAGGCTTGGAAAAAGGTTGGGATCAACAGCCTATCAAAAACCCCGTGCCTACAGATCACAATGATAAATTGAAAGAAGTCTTGCAGTACATTTATGGCTCTGTGAAAGCAGGTATTCAATCTGTCATAGCTTCACAAAATCCAGACATCAAAAATTTGGGTGAAGTCATTGCTGCTCCAATGGCTTTAGATACGCTTCGAGCGACTAAAAGCTTAAAAATCGCTTATGAAGAAGTACTCCCCGCATCAGATGTTTTTCGAGACACGTTAATAATTGCCAATACCCGCGTTCAGGAAGTATTGGGAAAAAGCAGTAAATTTTCAGTAGAGGATGGTGATACTTTGCTACCCATAGCAGAAACCATGCGAGAAAATGCAGAGAATATTGTGACCCTTATGGAGAAAAAGATTAAGAAGAGCAAAGGGATATAAGCGATGATTTTGGCCAAAGCTCCAATTGGAGATCAAGCATGGTTACTAGCAGACTGGATCGAGTTTCAAGTGCTTATTTCAGAGTTTCATGCCTATAGAGTCAACGAATTGATACGGCTCTCTGACGAAGATCAAGATAGCGAGAACCCAAATATAAGTGAGCAAGATGCTGTTAATGAAGAAATTTTGCAAACAGCGTTGAATGAACTGCAACTCCGTATTAAGACATTGGGTTTATCTTACCCTTTTCACTTTGAAGCCGATTGTTCCGAGTTAGTTTTAAGCGAGCCTATTACTTCAGGTGGCTACGTTTATTTGTATTGTTTGTTTTTTTCGCACATCAACAGGGAAGAAGTGATTATTCCTAATCCGCCTGATTTATATGCTGATAAAGAATTACTACAAATATGTTCAACATT
>SCST01000839.1 GCA_004299465.1 Methylovulum sp.
GACGACAAGGTTGCCCGCATCACCAATTACTATAACCTGCAAGACTGGATCGCCCAGGTCAACCAATCAAACGACCAATAACACGCCGGGCGCATCATCGACCGGACGATTGAACGTTTCAGCAACGTTCAATCGAATATAGCGGGCTTTTACGGATACAACGCAAGCGTATTTAAACCCAGCGTTTCGTCAAGACCGAACATCAGGTTCATCGCCTGGACCGCCTGTCCCGACGCCCCTTTAACCAGGTTGTCGATCACCGATAACACGACTACCGTTTGCCCGCCTTGAGGCCGATGTACAGACAACTGGCAGTTATTGCTGCCGCGGACATTGCGCGTATCGGGATGCGAGCCTTGCGGCAGCACATCAACAAACGCTTCATTCCGGTAACGCTGTTGGTATATCGCCTGAATATCCTCTGCATCGGTATTTAACTGCCCGTACAGTGTGGCATGGATACCGCGTATCATCGGCACTAGTTGAGGCACAAACGTCAGCTGCACCGGCTGTCCGGCGGCCCGCGCAAGTCCTTGCGCGATCTCCGGCAAATGCCGGTGCCCGCTGACCGCATAAGCTTTGAAACTCTCACCCGTTTCGCTCATCAGCATAGCCAGTTCCGCTTTGCGGCCGGCCCCGCTGACCCCCGACTTAACATCGGCAATCAAATGCCGCACATCAATCAAGCCATGTTCTATCAACGGTAAAAACCCCAGTTGCACGGCAGTCGGGTAGCACCCAGGACAAGCGATCAGCTCGGCCTCCTTAATCGCTTCACGATTGACTTCCGGCAAGCCATAGACCGCCTTCTCGATCAAATCGGGACTGGCGTGCGTCATGCCATACCAACGGCTCCATTCTTCGGCATCCTGCAACCTGAAATCCGCGGAAAGATCAATGACTTTAACGCCGCGCTCCAGCAATTCCCCGGCCATCAGCATCGCCGTGCCATTCGGCGTGGCAAAAAATACCACCTCACATTGCGCGAGGGCTTCAATATCAGGCAGGCTGAATACCTTATCAATGTGTTTTCGCAAACTCGGGTACAGCGCGTCCACCCTTAAACCGGCATCCGTGCGCGACGTCACGACGGCGACTTCAACTCCTGGATGCGCCGCCAATATCCGTAATAGTTCAACACCGGTATAACCCGTTCCGCCCACAATACCCGCACGAATCATCTTTTATCCCACTGACACATTGTTTATGAAAATAACCAGCACATATAATACCCGTATCCTGTTTTTTCCTGAACCCACTCTGCCGTTAATCGAGACCATGCGCGTTATTGAAATTGAAAACCATGCGTTAAAGCCTGGCGAGCGTGTTATCCCAGCACCTTCTGATTACCAAGTGCTGGTTAAGGTCGCGGCAGCCGGCGTCAACC
>SCST01000571.1 GCA_004299465.1 Methylovulum sp.
CTGGGCGTGATGGCGATAAAGCGGGCTTTACCGGATGGCGTGAAGAAGCGCCCGTCATCGAAAAACCGCGCCCTGCCTTGCGGATAGGCGTCATTAACCGGCCATTGTATCGGCTGAAAGCGCTCATAATCGTGCTTGCTGATAGCCGCAAAAGCGGAAATATCAAAATCGCGTTCACCGTTATTTTCAAAACCCGACAATGAGGCGTGTTCGCGGAAAATTTCGACCGGGCTTTGGTAGGGGAACGCTACACCAAAGCCCATGCGCCGTGCGACTTGCGTGATAATCCACCAATCCGGCCTAGCGTCGCCGGCGGGTTTGAGTAATGTGCGCTGCCGGGATATGCGGCGTTCGGAATTGGTCACGGTGCCGTCTTTTTCGCTCCAGCCTTGCGCTGGCAATAGCACATGCGCCAAAGCCGTCGTGTCGGTGTCGGCGATACAATCGGAAACGACGACAAAATCGCAACGCTGCAAGGCCTGCTTTACCTTGTCGGCATTGGGCAGGCTGACGACGGGATTGGTGCCCATGATCCAGACGGCTTTGACTTTGCCGTCATAGATCGCGTCGAATAATTCCACGGCGGGCAAGCCTGCGGTTTTGGCGATGCGCTCGGCGCCCCAAAATCGCGCCACGCGGTCTATCTCTTCCGTGCTGGAAAAATCCATATGCGCCGCCAATTGGTGCGCCAAGCCGCCGACTTCGCGCCCGCCCATCGCATTCGGCTGTCCGGTCAGCGAGAATGGCCCCATGCCGGGTTTTCCTATCCGCCCCGTCGCGAGATGGCAATTGATGATGGCATTGACTTTATCGGTGCCGGAGGTAGATTGGTTGACGCCCTGGCTGTACAGGCTCATGACTTTTTCGGTGCCCGCGAACCCTTCATAAAAGCGCTGTACGTCTTCGGTATTCAGCCGGCATTGCGCGGCGATTTGCTCGATGTTGCCGCTGCGCGTGGCGCACTCTGCCGCCGCGGCGAAACCTTCGGTGTGTTGTTCGATATAGTCCAAATTCAATGCGCGTCCTACGCTTAGAAAATTCAGCAAGCCGTTGAATAAAATCGTATCGCTGCCCGCCGCCAACGGCAGATGCAAATCGGCAATATCGCAGGTGGCTGTTTTTCTAGGATCAATCACGACGATTTTTAACTCAGGATTAGCTTCCTTGGCCGCGCGGATGCGTTGGAAACTGACCGGATGGCACCATGCGGTATTCGATCCGGCCAGTACGATCATGTCGGCAAGTTCAAAATCGTCATAACATCCCGGTACGGTATCCGAACCGAAGGCGCGTTTATGGCCCGCCACCGATGACGACATGCACAAACGGCTGTTGGTATCCATATTGCCGCTGCCGATGAAGCCTTTCATCAATTTATTCGCGACATAATAATCTTCCGTCAACAACTGGCCTGAACCGTAAATGGCTACCGCATCCGGGCCATATTGCCGGATCGTGTTGATAAAAGAATCGGCTACCACATCCAGCGCTTCGTCCCAGGAAATTTCCCGCCCAAAAATCCGGGGCTGCAATAAACGGCCTTTAAGTTCGACGGTTTCGCCTAGCGCCGAGCCTTTGGAACAAAGCCGCCCGAAATTAGCCGGATGCGCCTTGTCGCCGCTGATTTTGACGCGGCGTTGTTGCCCTTCGACCGTGGCGGTAATGCCGCAGCCTACGCCGCAGTAGGGGCAAGTGGTTTTTATGGTGTGGGTCATGAGGAAAAGATCGCTTATAGCAATTGAGTGTTGAGGTGTTTGCTTAAGCGTTTGTCGAAAGTATATAACAGGCTCTTAATATCGAGGCTTTCAGCCAATATCATACAATCGGCAAACCCCGCTGGGCTCTCTTTAAACAATTCGACCGCTATTTTAAAAACATCACGGCGTTGCAAAATAAAAGCAGGGTTAAGCAACAAATGCTCCAATACATTCAATAACATTGCCTTGTCTGTTTTATAGGTTTTGGTCAGTACCCAAACAAATTCCACTTGCACGATTTGCGGGACGTAGACGCTTTGGGCATTGTCAAGCAAATCACGGGCAATTTTAGTTTGTTCGGGTTGTCCGGCATCCTCGACAATTACGCGGACTAACACATTGGTGTCAATCACTACCACTGACCGCTCCTGCGATGATGCCTTGTTCAATCTCTTCTAACGTGGCGGTAATCGGTGTTTTGACCAAGCCAAATGCAGATGAGACCGTTAGGGGCTTAAAGCCGCGCGGACGCGCCAAATCCTCTTCGGTCAAGCCTTCAGCGATGCCGGCCAATAAGGTTTTAATGCCGTTTTTGGAGGGTTCGGCAACGGTCTCATCTAACAGCACCAAAACCCGTAAGCTCACGCCATCAGGTATAGAGTCGGGAAGATGAATCGTGTGGTTTTTTGCAGTTGTTTCAAATTCAATGGCCTGCATGGTTTTTTCCTGTTTTATAACTTAGGGTTTGGCTAAAAATAACTTTATTCAAAATCAATGAAGTCTTCCACGCCATTGATTTTAATCTAAAAATGCAAACCCGATTTGATTCGGTACAGTAAGCGGATACCACCTTTACCCGTTGCTTCTTCACAAATATCAAAAAACTCTTTGGCGGGTGCGGAGCTTGCTTGCGCCAAATCATTGGCTTTGTTGG
>SCST01000572.1 GCA_004299465.1 Methylovulum sp.
TTTTCACGAAGCGCTTTTTGCGTAGTGAAAATGCAAAGCATCCCGAAATCGCGTCGAGTCATTGGGATGATGTGAGCCACCCCTCGTTGGGTGGCGAACGAGAGACTCAGGACGGCTGGGATGCCGCAGGCATTAGCGGTCGCGTGATTTTTGCCGCTTGCTTGGGTTGGGAGACCCAAAACAAGCTTTCGCAAAAATAGCGACTCCCCGCTATTTTGTAACTTATTGATTTTTAAAATGTTTATATGCGCTCGCCCTAGTCATTATTATTTTATCTACAACTGAGGTAAAAAACTATGTATTATAAACAAAGGGTAATCGCTACTATGGCGTTTTCCTGCTTAAGCGTAATAAGTAACGCCCAAGCAGAAAGCAATAGCGGTATACAGAATACAGAAAATGACTCATTAGTGAAAGAAGCCCTGAAAGGTCACCCCGAAGTCGTCTTTCAGACAAATAAAAGTAAAGCCAATCCGGATGTGGCAGGAGCCGCCCATTTTACAACAGCGTATCCCGAAGGGCGGGTCATCGTGCGACTAAAAGCAGGAACTGACCCGAAAACACTAAGCTCGAATCTCGGCAAAGCGGGTAATAGCGTGACCACGCTTAAAAACTTTCCTTTGGCGGAAGCCGGCAAACCAAGTGCAGCCGGTTCACGCAGTCTTTTGGTCTTGCAATCCAGCACATTAAACACCAAGCAGTTTATTGCCTTGCTTAAACAAAATCCATCGGTGGAGGTTGCTGAACCTGATTACTTTGTCTATGCCTCATCAACCACTCCCAACGATTCGCGCTTCAGCGAACTATGGGACATGAACAATACCGGACAAACAGGCGGAACGGTGGACGCTGACATCGACGCCCCCGAGGCGTGGGATCGTCTGACCGGCAACGGCTCGGTGACTGTAGGAAACATCGACACCGGTGTTGATTATCACCATCCCGATTTGGCTGCGAACATCTGGCACAATCTACGCGAGGCAAATGGCAGCACAGGTGTTGACGACGACAGCAACGGCTACGTCGACGATATTTACGGCATTGACGCCTTAAACGGCGATAGCGACCCCATGGATGACAATGCGCACGGCACCCATACCTCCGGCACCCTAGGCGGCGTGGGCAATAATGGAGAAGGCGTGACGGGGGTCGCCTGGAACGTTAAAATTGCGTCCTGTAAGTTTTTGAGTGCAGGTGGGTCGGGCTATACCAGTGGCGCCATCGAATGCGTCAACTACTTCACCTGGTTGAAGCTACACGGTGAAAACATCGTCGCCACCAACAATTCCTGGGGTGGTGGTGGGTTTGAACAGATTTTGAAGGACGTGATTGACGCCAGCGGCACGGCGGGCACGTTGTTCGTAGCCGCAGCGGGGAACGATTATGGGAACGACAATGATAGCAATCCTTCGTATCCTGCGTCCTATGATTCCGCTAATATTATTTCCGTGGCAGCTACTAACCATTCGGATAATCTCGCCTATTTCTCCAATTACGGTCCGACTTCGGTTGATTTGGCTGCGCCAGGGGAGGGCATTCTGAGCAGCGTGATTTCTCTCCAAGGCTGCGACTTTAGCCCGGAAAACGCCACGCTGTTCCACGACGGCTTCGAGTCCGGACTGGCGGGATGGAGTCTGTATAGCTCGCCATTTGGATACGTCTTCAATGATCCAGCCTATTGGTGGACACAGGATAGCAGCAATCACTATACCGGCAGCTATTCCACCTCGGACAGCGCGGGAGATTACGTTAACAACAGCATCAGTTCCGCTGTGGCGGCGCCCGATCTTTCTTCTGCAGGCGCAGGGCAACTGTGCGGGGGTCTATGGGTCAAAGGTACTGCCGAAAACGGCTATGATTACTTCAGCGTTTATATTTCCAACGATAGCGGATTGACGTGGACATCGGTGTTGTCAACGACGGGAGCCTACGCGGATTGGACCAAACTGACGTTTCAGATTCCCGATGCTTATAAGAACTCTTCTTTCCGTATAGGCCTGCTGAGGACAAACGATAGTGACATCGCCTACGATGGTTATTATTTTGACGACGTGGGCATTTCTGCAGGAGAGGCAGGGTCGTATATTGGCCAATATGCCTCGTATAACGGCACCTCGATGGCCACACCCCACGTGACCGGCGGGGTAGCCTTGGCGGCCATGGCGTTCCCCGGCGATAGCGTGGCGCAACGCAAGGCCAGAATATTGGATAACGTCGATCCCTTGGCTTCGTTGTCGGGCTTGGTTGCGACAGGAGGACGACTCAACCTGTCCAATGTGGTCAGCGGCGGTACCGACAACCTATTGCGTTGGCCGGATTTCAATACCGATGCGAAAGGCGATATCCTGTGGCGGCATTATTCCAGCGGGGTAAATTCTGCTTGGTTTATGGATGGAACCACTGATGTAGGCGGTGCGAGCATTGCAACAGTGTCGGATGTAAACTGGCGGATTGTCGGCACCCCAGATATGAATTACGACGGCAAGCCGGATATCCTGTGGCGGCATTATTCCAGCGGAAGTAATTATGTTTGGTACATGAATGGAACAGCCAGTATCGGTGGCGCGAGCGTTGCAACAGTGTCGGATGCAAACTGGCATATCGTCGGCACCCCAGATATGAATGGAGACGGCAAGCCGGATATCCTGTGGCGGCATTATTCCAGCGGAAGTAATTATGTTTGGTACATGAATGGAAGCACTGGTGTAGGCGGTGCGAGCTTACCTATCATTAGTGATGTTGCTTGGCACATCGTAAACAATGGAGATTTTTAAACTTTCAAGTAAGTGACCTACCGTCAAAGAGGTCAGTCCGCGCAAAAGAGGTAGAGTAGAGAACAGGCTTACGCCTGTCCTCCCTCATCAAACCGTGCTTGCGGTTTTCCCGCACACGGCTTTCCGATGTTCTTCACATCTAGGCATGCGCTGTTTTCCAGCC
>SCST01000920.1 GCA_004299465.1 Methylovulum sp.
GAGGTCCTTCTCCTGCTCCCGACGATAGTGATCGTACAGCCTGGCGCGCAGAACCTTCATAGCCATGGCCTTATTCTTGTGCTGCGACCGCTCATTCTGACAGGAGACCACGATTTTTGTCGGCAGATGTGTGATCCGCACCGCCGAGTCGGTGACATTCACATGCTGCCCGCCCGCCCCGCTGGAGCGGTAGGTGTCGATTCGCAGATCCTTCTCGTCAATCGCTACCTCGATGGTCTCATCGATCTCAGGGTAGATGAAGACCGACGCAAAGGAGGTGTGACGGCGGTGGTTGGCATCGAACGGAGAGATGCGAACCAGACGGTGGACCCCCATCTCGGCTTTCAGATGACCATAGGCATACTTGCCCGTCACCGTCACCGTAGCACTCTTGATCCCGGCCTCCTCCGCAGGGAGCAGGTCGATGACCTCGGCCTTATAGCCGTTGGCTTCCGCCCAACGCAGGTACATCCGCAGCAGCATCTGGGCCCAATCCTGCGACTCGGTGCCGCCGGCGCCCGGATTAATGGAGAGGATCGCGTTGCCCGGGTCGTATTCTCCCACCATGACAGTCGTCAGCTCGAGCGAGGCGATCTGACTCTCCAGGCTCAGAAGCGAACTCCCCAACTCTTTCAGAGCCTGTGGGTCCTCTTCCTCCCGCAGCAGCCCAAGCAAGATCGTCAGCTCTTCGAGCTCGAGTCCGAGGTTGTCGACTTGGTCAACAACCTCCTTAAGCGCGCGTTGCTCCTTCATGATCTCCCGAGCACGGGAGGTGTCGGCCCAGAATTCCTGCGAATGGAGCAGCTCTTCAATCGCGGTCAGACGCGACTGCTTTGCCGCTACGTCAAAGATAGACCCGGAGGGTATGCAGCTTATCCTTCAAACTATCGAGTGTGCGCGCGAACTCCGCGATCATCGCGTCCTCCTTTGCGAAGCGGCAGCGGGCACCGACGCAATTCGAACAGCACTCAGGGCCCACGTTGCCGTAAATACTGCGACAATGAAAATGACACAGACCCACGCGAAGAGATCACCGTAACGGGTATAAAAGGTTTGCGTTCGCTCCACACGAATCTGCTCTGTAAGCACGGTGGGTACAAAGATATCGGAGGCATGGAG
>SCST01000573.1 GCA_004299465.1 Methylovulum sp.
GCTCGCGCAGCGCATCGACAACACCCAGCTGAGTGAGGATGAGCGCGTCTTTTTCTGGCTCGGTCAGGGTTGACAAGTCGGGGTGTTTTTCCATGCCTATACTGTGCTTGAGTTTTTATGCTTTTTCAAGGTGGGGCTGAGTAGTTACAATTGAACAAATGATTTGACACACAAAAAATGTGACTATACTCTCTCATTTCCTATAATAATAAAGGCACATGTTAATGAAAGATTATTACCGCCTACTGCTCCACATTGTTTTTTTAGGTTGTTTGGCATCATGCGCATCAGCTCCTCCTCCTGACCATCCAGCGCAAAAAAGTGAAGGAGCAAGAACGCTAGTCCGGGCAAAACCGGCTCCTGAATTGCAAACACCAAGCTTACAACAGCCATCAACCACTGCATCAAACACTAAACATGCCTTGTTAATCGGTATCGGCAAATATCATGCCCCATTCGAACTAGAAGGTCCGCCCCATGATGTAGAAGCATTGAAACAAGCACTGACTAGCCATTGGGCATTTTCCGGCGAAAATATCACTACGCTAATTGATAGCCAAGCAACAAAAAAAAATATTCTGGAGGAAATCAATAGGCTGTTGAAACGTAGTCAATCGGGTGATGAGGTGTTTATCTATTTTAGCGGTCATGGCACCAGTGCATTGGATGAGCATTTAGGCGGCATGGTAAATCTTCCTTATTCTTCCGGTGCTATTGTTCCCTTTGATTTCAGCGGTTCTAATGCCAAGGATTCACTCATTGTCGGTAGAACTGACTTACGGCCACTTTTAACCCAATTCGACCAAGGTGACCGACGCGTACTCGTCGCATTCGACTCGTGTTATTCGGGAAACTCCGTGCGTAGCTTATTTTCAGGCGGCAAAGCCAAAACGAAAGCGCGGTTTCTTCGACTGCCCTCATCGCGGGGTATGGGCAACAGCGATAAGGGAATGCCCCATACCAGCAAAAGCATGTCTCCTAGCGAAGCTTATCCCTATCGGAATATTGTTTATATGAGTGCCG
Organism: Methylovulum sp.; assembly: GCA_004299465.1. GTDB lineage: Bacteria > Pseudomonadota > Gammaproteobacteria > Methylococcales > Methylomonadaceae > Methylovulum. The sequence goes on from SCST01000573.1 coordinate 1,024, forward strand.
CCCAGGAAAATGAAACCGCATCAGATGATGGCACAGGAAGCCGCACTTTAGACGGCAAACCACATGGCGCGTTTACTGATGCGTTATTACGCATATTAAACAATGAATCCCGTGCCGACTTAAACGGCGATGGCAATATCTCCTTTCAGGAAATGTACGAAACAGTCAAAAATATAGTCGCTCAGCAACAATGGGCTCAAACACCCATGGCGTTACCGATAAATGGCGGCAATACTGTTTCCAGTGCAGCAAATCTCCCCCTTTTTCAAATTCATGCCAACCCGTCAAGCCAGAGCAAACCTTCTGACGAAGTCAATACACCGCTTCGGGTTTCAGGAACAGATATCAGTGAAGATCAACGGGCCGCCCTCGCTACCGTTGAAGGCGTACAAATAGACGACAAAAATCCTGAGATTATTTTTTCTAAAAACACTAACGGCGGTCTTTCTGCCATTACTGGCTCAGGAGATCAAATTACCGATAATTTACCCGGCCAATCGCCTCAGCAGCTGGCGGCTTGGCTACAGGGACGAGTCTTGTTAGCTAAGTTGTTGAAATTAACAAAGAAAAAGGCTGATTTTGCCGCAAGTCTTGAAGTAGGAAACGGTTTGGGCGGTACGGCGGTGATAGAAGGGGAACGCTTTAACTTCACGTTGCAAACCGAACGCTCTGCATACCTGTTACTTTTGTCAGTCAATGCCCAAAATCAAATTAATGTACTCTATCCCTACAATAAACAAGAATTGCTTGAGCGTAGCGCTAATCAGGCGATACATTTTCCAGGTAGCGCACAGCAGGAACTGATCGAAGCCACTGCCCCCTTTGGCAGCGATCAAGTGCTGTTAGTGGCTTTTGACGCTAGAGATAATCGTCCAGCTATTTTGGATCAACTTATCGGTTTGGAGCAGCTCTCAGTGGATTCTCCTCAGATTAAAGAGCTCTATCGGGTTCTTGAAACAGGTCAAGAACACTATGCCGCATCATCATTATCTCTAGTGTCCGTATCAAGCTCAGATGCCGAGAAATTAATACACCACTAAAACTTTCGTAAATTTACCCGCATGAATCAGGCGTTAACTGAAAAGGATTTATTAGAAAATTTCATCGCAATTTATCACTAATAAAAAATGGGAATCATAATGAAAATTCAACAGATACTAATAAAAAAGAAAGTGTTGGTGCTCTGCATCTTGGCGTTATTACCGGCTTGTGCAAAGAAGGCGTTGGTCGAGTCTGTAGATATGACTGCCACGGAAATAGAGAGCATGAAGGCTGACCTTAAACTGGAGATGATCGCTCCGCCTAAATCAAAAAAACTGGCCGAGCATTTAATTACGTCAATAGAAGTCGATCCGTTTGTCATTCAGGGTGGCGGCGATAAGGAATTTGCTCAAATGATTAATGATAAAATCATTGCCCGCATTGATGACGGTGGCTATGTACAGGTCGTGCAAAACAGCGGCGAGGCCACGCTCAGCGGCACTTTAAGAATCGGTCAAATGGAAAAGTTTCAAGAGCAAGGGACTTCTGGTGCAGAAATATTTGGGGAGGGTGATCAACAGTTGGAGTCTGGGGGAGGTTCTGACGCTGCGACCGTGGGTGGAAATATTTTGGGGTCATTGACTGCAAGCGTACTTGCTGGTGGGCTAGTTAATAAGTCAAATGGACAGCAGGATATTGCCGTAAAAAAAACCAATGTCAAACGCATGTCGGCAGTTATTGCCTACAAACTTATGAAGGACGATAAACTCATTGATTCCGGGGACATAAAAAAAGAACTCAATGAGAAACAATCGGCATACGTGCTTTCTCAAACCGCTTTGGCCCAAGAAAGCTCCAGTCTAATAAGCGATCCGGAGATGACTAACAAACTGCTGGACATTATCGCAGACAGTGTGGTAGCAGAAATTAGTCCACACCCGCAATTGTTTCCCTTTAACTGGATGGACACCGGCTGTAGCGGAAATGATGACTTTGATTTAGGTTTGAAATATGCCAAGCAAAGCCTTGACAGTGAAGCCGAGGGACTTTGGAAAAAACTGGAAATAACGGCAAAAGAGGGTGAATGCCGGGCAGCCGCCCTTTATAATCTAGGTTTGTTAAAACTCCGTGCTGACCCAAAGTCCAATATCAAACAAACAGAAGCTTATCATATGTTTGTTGAAGCTGATGCCCTTAACCGTGGTAATGACATAATTATGCCTGCGGTAAGAAAACTCAAAAGAATCGCTTTTACCAAGTTTACGCCACTGGACCCGTCTTTAAAGCCTTTTGATTTTAGCTTGGTCAAAGCGCCTGTGAAGTCTAAATCCCACAAGTCTAGTCGGAAGAAGCACCATTAAAATGACAGGCGTATCTTTCGGGTTGTGTCATTTACTGGTTGGCACGAATCCCTAAAGATAGCCACATCGGTATTTTCTCATTAAGCGCAGGCGATCTTCCTAGACCTTTCAGGTTTTAAAAACCTGAAAGGTCTAAATCCAGCGAATAATTAGCAGTCACATCAAAAGCATTTAACAAATTGATTAGTGGGTAATTTTTATGAACGTACAAGATCG
>SCST01000574.1 GCA_004299465.1 Methylovulum sp.
TAAGCAAATTCGAACGGTTCTAGGCCGGTACCCGCCAAAAACGGTATGAAATGCGATTTACAGAGGGTTTCACCGTCGCTTTACCGGAAAATCGGCAATGAATAGACCGCTGGGTTGTTCGTTATTCATCTCAGAGCGACGTAACCATCGTAAGCCTGTTGCGGCGGCTCCTATGAGTAAACATTTAAATTCAAAGGCGTATGGGTTGGCTTTTGCCTCTTTTTATCAGCACTTTAGACTATGATCATTTATTCATCGGGATTGATAAGCCTGGCGGCCGCCTACGCATTGCTTGCCAAAATCGCCATTGATTTTTTTTCAGCTAACGGCGTTGTTTCTATCGTATGGCCCTGTAGCGGTCTCGCGCTTGCGGCATTACTGGTCGGCGGCAAAAAATACTGGCCGGGTATTTTTATTGGCGCCCTTGCCGGCAACGTCATGGCCGGCAGCTCGCCGGCCATCTCTGCGTTTATTGCCTCCGGCAATACGCTGGAAGCACTGACGGGATTCTGGCTGCTGGCTCATAACCGACGCTTCGACCCCGCACTGAAATACCCGCAACATTATTTAGCGCTGGGCATTGCCGGTATTTTCAGCGCCTGCGTGGGCGCATTAATCGGCAACAGCACCTTGCTGCTGTCCGGTTTCCTGAAACCGGGGGCCCTTGCATCGAACCTGTTGAACTGGTGGCAAGGCGATATGCTGGGCATTATCCTGGTAACCCCGCTTATCCTGGTATGGCGAAAGCCGCCCTATGACTGGCTTAAACAGGATCGTGTGTTGGAAACTACGGCCTGTTTCGGCTTATCCTGGTTATTCGGGCAAATCATCTTTCTTGGCTGGTTTAACGATTGGCTCGGCCCTATGCCCGGTTCCTGGATGTATTTGTTCTTTGTCTGGAGCGCTGTACGTTTTGGACGCCACGGCGTCTTGCTGGTCATGTTGATAACAACATCACAAGACCTGCTGGGGCTGGCTCGGCATATCGGTTTTTTCGGCGCAACATTTGCCCAAACCGGTTTAATCAATTTCTGGTTCTACACACTGGTATTGTCAGTCGTCGGCATGATGCTGGCATTGATCATCTATGAAAACAACCAGGCGAAACAAACGCTGAGTTTAAGCGAGGAAAAGCTGCGCACGATGTTCGAAATGTCGGCCTTGGGTATGGCCAGGAATGCTATGGATGGCCGTTACATAGAAGCGAATAATGCCTTGCTCGACATGGTCGGGTATTCGCTGGAAGAGCTCAACAGGCTGACTTACTGGGACCTCACCCCTAAAGAGTATGAGCCCCAGGAAGCCCTGCAACTTGAATTATTGAGCGCTACCCATCGATACGGCCCTTATGAAAAAGAATACTTTCACAAAGATGGCCGCCGCATCGCCATTCGCCTTAACGGCGTCTTGATCGATGGCAGCGATGGGGAGAAATACATTTGGTCGACCATAGAAGACATTAGCGAACGCAGGCAAACCGAAGAGGCGATGCGCCTTGCCGCGCTGGTCTACCAGAACAGCAGCGAAGCGATGGTGGTTACCGATGCGGATGATACTATCCTCGCCATTAACCCCGCCTTTACGCAGCTGACCGGCTACACCGCCGATGAAATCGTCGGCAAGCATCCCAATATCCGCAGTTCCGGCCGCCAGGACGAAGCGTTCTACCGGGAGATGAGGCGTGACATCGAGGCGAGCGGATGTTGGCAGGGGGAAATATGGAATCGGCGCAAATCCGGCGAAGTCTGTGCCGAATGGTTGAGTATCAACACCATATTCAACCCGGACGGCTCAGTTCACCGCCGGGTGGCGCTGTTCTATGACATCACGGAGAAAAAAGCCAGCGACGACCTGATTTGGCAGCAAGCCAACTTCGACCCGCTTACCGGCCTGCCCAACCGGCGCATGTTCCATGACCGTCTCGACCAGGACATCAGGAAAGCGCACCGCAATAACCTGCTGTTGGCGCTGTTGTTTCTCGACCTCGACCGCTTTAAAGAAGTCAATGACAGCTTCGGGCACGGCATAGGCGATCAATTGCTCAAGGAGGCGGCACAGCGCCTGAACAATAGTGTGCGCGAAATCGACACCGTGGCGCGCTTGGGCGGCGATGAGTTTACCGTCATTCTCGGCGAACTGGACGACATTAACAAGGTTGAATCGATTGCCCAGCGCATCCTCGCTGGCTTGTCCAAGCCGTTTACCTTGGGCAATGACATCGCCTATATCTCCGCCAGCATCGGTATCGCCTTTTATTCGGAAAATGCCGTTACCGGCGAGGAACTGCTCAGATGCGCCGATCAAGCCATGTATTGCGCGAAAAACCAGGGCCGCAACCGCTACAGCTTCTTCAACCTGGCCATGCAGGAAGCCGCGCAGAAACGCATGCGGCTGGCCACCGACTTGCATACCGCACTCGCTGAACAGCAATTCCATGTGGTCTACCAACCTATTATAGAGTTGGCGACGGGCATTATCTGTAAAGCGGAAATTTTACTCCGCTGGCAGCATCCTCTGCTCGGCCCGGTCAGTCCCTGCGAATTTATCCCTATTGCCGAAGATACCGGCCTGATTATCGAAATCGGCGAATGGGTGTTCCAGCAGGCAAGCCGTCAGTTAAAACGCTGGCGAACACGCTACTGCCCGGAATTCCAGGTCAGCATCAATAAATCGCCGGTACAGTTCCAGGACGCAGAGAGCCATTATGAAGCCTGGTCCGATCAACTGAAACGCCTTGATTTACCAGGGCAAAGCATCGTCGTCGAAATCACCGAAGGCATGCTGCTGGATACCAGTAGTTTTATCAACAAACAATTTCTTGCTTTGCGGGATACCGGTATCCAGGTGGCGCTGGACGATTTCGGCACCGGCTATTCATCGTTATCGTACCTGAAGAAATTCGATATTGATTATTTGAAAATCGACCAGTCCTTTGTCCGTAACCTGGATGCGCATTCCGACGATAAGGTGCTGTGCGAAGCGATCATTGTGATGGCGCACAAACTGGGCATAAAAGTCATTGCCGAAGGCGTGGAAACGGCGCAGCAGCGTGACTTGCTGACGGCTATGGGCTGCGACTATGCGCAAGGCTACCTGTTTTCCAAGCCGGTACCGGCAGAAGAATTTGAATTGTGCTTGTTACCAAGCCAAAAAGGGAAATGCCTAAGCGTATAAATCGGCGCAAGCAGCGACACAAACACTGATACTGCGCATATTAGCCCCTTGCTGTAGGGCGGTGCTGCGCGCGCCATCAACGGACGGGCACGTTATCCACACGCCGGAGAAGGCGCGCGCGGCACGCTACGCTTCAGGCAAGAAGCTGAATAGTTACACCGGCATTGTTAATCTGTGTTTTTTTCTTTTATACTTGCCCGTTAACGACAACCACGATAACAACAACAGGGAGCAATCATGGAAAAACCATTCATCTTACACATGCTGACCACCGCTAAAAACTTAAGCCCGTTTGACGTTAATATGGCGGTCGATGCGGGATGGGTTACGGCATTACCTTATATTAATGTTGAGCCCAGCGAAGTGCAGGGATTGGTGCAAGACGCCATTTTTTCACGCAGCACTAAAAACTTAAAAAAAACCGGTATCTTCATCGGCGGCCGTGATACCAAACAGGCGATGGACATGCTCAAAACAGCCAAGCGTTCAATGGTTCCCCCGTTTGAAGTCTCCGTTTTTGCCGATCCCAGCGGCGCCTTTACAACGGCTGCGGGCATGGTTGCCGCCGTGGAACATGAGTTGATAACAAAATTTAACACCACGCTGGAAGGCAAAAATATCCTGGCATTAGGCGGGACCGGCCCGGTCGGCCAAGTCGCCGCCGTTATTGCCGCGCAGGCCGGCGCCAAGGTCCGGATTATCGGCAGGCAACTGGACAAAGCGCAAAACGTCGCCGATCTTTGCAATAATGAATTCGGCGACGGCAAAATCGCCATCACCGCGGGAGCCGATGCCGATAAGGCAGAATACATCAAAACCGCTGACGTGGTTTTCGCAACCGGTGCCGCCGGTATTGAACTGTTAAGCGCCGAATTAGTCGCCGTCGCCCCGCAACTGAAAGTAGCCGCCGACGTCAATGCCGTTCCGCCCGCCGGTATCGCCGGCGTCGATGCGTTTCATAACGGCACGCCGATTGAAGGCTCAAACAGCGGCGCGCTCGGCATCGGCGCATTGGCAATCGGCAATATCAAATACCAGACACAGAATATTTTATTGAAAAACATGCTGAATAGTGAAAAACCGATTTTCCTGCATTTTGAACATGCCTTCTCGGTAGCAAGAGATTATATTAAATCCAAAATCCCGGCCTAAGCCAACCCGACTCATTAAAGAGGTTCTCAATGGAGAAACGCAGCATACTTCACATGCTTGACCCCATGCCCAACAACAGCCCATTTGATGTCAATATGGCGCTGGATGCCGGATTCGATGTGCTGATGCCGTACAGCAACGTCAAACTGGACAGTGTTTACGGCCTGACCCAGGATGCTATATTCTCCCGCGGCCCTGCCGGCGTTAAACGCACCGGCATGTTCATCGGCGGCCGCGATTTGGGGTTGGCGATGGATATGCTGAACGCCTGCCGGCAAGCGATGGTGCCGCCGTTTGAAATATCCGTTTTTGCCGATCCCAGCGGCGCATTTACGACAGCGGCCGCGTTGGTCGCCTGTGTTGAAAAAGAATTGAAAGCCCGTCACGGCATGGCGCTTAAAGACTGCAACGCCCTGGTCTTTGGCGGCACCGGCCCGGTCGGCATCGCGACCGGCGTGATCGCCTCACTGGCGGGAGCAAAGACGGCCCTGGTCGATCATCTCTCGATCGATACCGCCGAAGATGTCGCCAAAGCCTACAACCGCCGTTTTGCCGCGACGCTGGCCGGAGCTTGCGCCCGTTCGGACGCAGAGAAAACAGAACTACTCAAGGATGCCGATATTATCTTTTGCACCGCCAAGGCGGGCATCCAGGTATTGAGTTCGGCGGTGCTTAAGGAAACGGCGCGCCTTAAGGTTGCCGGCGATGTTAACGCGGTGCCGCCACTGGGTATTGAAGGCCTCAAGCATAACGATTTGGGCGAACCCTTAGTACATGCCGCCAATGCGCCGGGCGCGGTCGGTATCGGTGCCTTAGCGGTCGGCAACGTTAAATACCAATTACAGCACACCATGCTAAAGTTAATGCTGGAAACCGAGCAGCCCTTATATCTCGATTTCAGGGCGGCTTTTGAAAGAGCCAGGGAAATAGTTTAACCGGTGTATGGGAGCCGCTGTTGTGCTCCCCGAGGGAACCCGCCGCTCCCAAGGCACCCACAGGTAATAACGGAGGAAGTAAACACTGTTCTTTTGGCATCAGGGCCATTGCCTCAACAGCAGGTATAACAACATGAGCCGACATGACAGAATATTATTTGCGGGCGATCCACACGGAAACTTCAGCCCCCTGATAGCCGCCGTACATAAACACCGGCCCGAAGCCGTGATCCTGCTGGGCGATTATGACCTGGACATGCCGCTGGAGGTCTGCTTGCAGGAAATTATAGGCCTAACCGAAATCTGGTGGATTGCCGGAAATCACGATTTCGAAACGCCCGGCAAATATAAAAACCTGTTTCATTCCGCATTGGCCGGCAACGGCCTGCATTTGAAAGTCATTGATATAGCGGGTTTAAAAATTGCCGGACTGGGCGGCATCTTCCTCGGCCGGGTCTGGTATCCGCCGCAACCGCCAAAATGGCGGAATAAGCAGCATTATCTCTGTCACCAGCCCACTCATACCAAGCCCGCCAGCGCCCAAAGCCCGGAGCTGCCGCTGAAATATAAATCGGCAATCTGGCATGATGAATTTGAGGCATTGAAAAAACTGAAAGCCGATATCCTGGTCAGCCATGAAGCGCCGGGCTCGCATCGGCACGGTTTTTCAGTCATTGGTGATTTGGCCGCCGCGATGGGTGCGAAATACATCTTCCACGGCCATCTTCATGAAAATTATGCCCGCACGATAAAACATAATATCGATGTATTTGGTGTCGCCAATATGGCCGTCACCGATTTACTCGGTAATATCTTAAACGAGCAATAATCGGTTAAGATTAGGGCGTCCAATTTGAAGCAGCTTTGCCTGTACCTTGCAAACAAAGCCTGCACTCCGTCAGTATCAACCTTTTTATGACTTCATCAATATAAGACGCATGACCGACTTTATCCCCCCTTTTCCGACACGACACAAAAAAACCCTAGGCCCCTTGGATACCTTAAAGTATGCGCGCCGCGACCTGTTGTCCATCTGGACTGAAAATGCCTTTGACCGGCAGTTCATGGCGACCAAGATTATCAACCGCTCGGTCTTTATCGCCAACCACCCGGAAATCGTCCGATATGTGTTTTTGACCAACCATGCCAATTATGAAAAAAAGAGCGCATTAATGCGCAAGGCCTTGGCGCCTTTACTGGGCGATGGCCTGTTTATCAGCGATGGGGCGACCTGGCAAAAACACCGGGAGCTGGAGACGCCGATGTTCAGCACCGAACAAGTCGCTAAATACAGTGAAGTCATGATTAAAACCACTGAAGAACGGGTCCAGCAATGGTCTTTATTCAAACCCGGCAGTGTGATTCCGGTATTGCCGCAAATGGGCCAGCTGACTGCGGAAATTATCTGCAGGGCTTTGTTCGGCAATCAATTGGGCGCCGAGCA
>SCST01000575.1 GCA_004299465.1 Methylovulum sp.
AACACAAGATCCAAAGTCGCGGGTTGCTTGCGAGACGCTGGTAAAAACCGGCATGGTGATCCTGGCCGGTGAAATTACCACCGATGCCTGGGTTGATACCGAGGCCTTAGTCAGGAAAGTCGTTTGCGACATTGGTTATGATCACGGCGATATAGGCTTTGACGGCCAAAGCTGCGCGGTATTGAATGCCATCGGCAAGCAATCGGCGGATATTGCGATGGGTGTTGACGAGAACGACAACCATGAGCAAGGCGCGGGTGACCAGGGATTAATGTTCGGTTATGCCAGCAATGAAACCGACGTATTGATGCCTGCCCCGATCACTTATGCACATTTATTGGTCAAGCGCCAGGCCGAAGTGCGTAAAAGCAAGACGCTGCCTTGGTTGCGTCCCGATGCTAAAAGCCAGGTCACCTTCCGTTATGAAAATAACAAACCGGTGGCGATTGACGCCGTTGTGTTGTCTACCCAGCATTCGCCTGAGATCAGCGCGAAAGCCTTGCATGAAGCGGTGATGGATGAAATTATCCTGCATGTGTTGCCGAAGGAGTGGCTGCATAAGGATACCAAATACTTTATCAACCCAACCGGGCAATTCGTGATCGGCGGACCGGTCGGTGATTGCGGCTTGACGGGGCGTAAAATTATCGTCGACACCTACGGCGGCATGGCAAGACATGGCGGTGGCGCATTTTCCGGTAAGGATCCGTCAAAAGTTGATCGCTCGGCAGCCTATATGGCGCGTTATGTCGCAAAAAATATCGTCGCGGCGGGCTTGGCGGAACGTTGTGAAATCCAGGTCTCTTACGCGATCGGCGTTGCCGAGCCGACCTCCATCAGCATTGAGACCTTCGGTACGAGCAAATTGAGCGAAGACCGCCTGGTGCAAATCATCAGGGATCATTTTGACTTGAGACCGAAAGGCCTGATAGCCCAGCTCGATTTATTACGGCCCATTTATCAGGGCACAGCAGCTTACGGTCATTTCGGGCGTACTGAAGACAGCTTTAGCTGGGAAAAAACCGACAAGGTCGATGCATTGAAAGATGCAGCCGGTCTTAAATAACCATTGCAACAGGACATACCATGAGCCAACAAGATTATAAAGTCGCCGATATAGCCCTAGCCGAATGGGGACGTAAAGAAATCAATATTGCCGAGACGGAAATGCCGGGTTTGATGGCATTGCGTGCGGAATACGGCGCGGAACAACCGCTGAAAGGTGCGCGTATAGCAGGCTGCCTGCATATGACGATTCAAACGGCGGTATTGATTGAAACCTTGACGGCATTGGGTGCACAAGTGCGCTGGTCGTCCTGCAATATTTTCTCGACCCAGGATCATGCCGCCGCCGCCATTGCTGCGGCAGGCATTCCGGTATTCGCCTGGAAAGGCGAAACCGAAGCCGAAGCCGAATGGTGTATCGAGCAGACTATTGAGGGCCGTGACGGTTGGCGCCCTAATATGATTCTCGATGACGGCGGTGATTTAACGAACATGATGCACGACAAATACCCAGCGTTAATGTCGGACATCAAAGGCTTGTCAGAAGAGACCACGACAGGCGTATTGCGTTTATATGAACGGGTAACGAAAGGCACCTTAAAAGTGCCGGCGTTTAACGTCAACGATTCGGTCACCAAATCGAAATTCGACAATCTGTACGGTTGCCGCGAATCCCTGGTCGACGGCATCAAACGCGGCACCGATGTCATGATTGCCGGAAAAATCGCCGTGGTCTGCGGTTACGGTGATGTCGGCAAAGGCTGCGCGCAATCCTTGCGCGGATTGGGGGCTACTGTCTGGATTACCGAAATCGATCCTATCTGCGCACTGCAAGCGGCAATGGAAGGCTACCGCGTCGTCACAATGGAGGATGCCGCACCGCTTGCCAATATCTTCGTCACAGCAACAGGCAATTTTAGTGTCATCACGCATGAGCACATGAAAGCGATGCGAGACCAGGCCATCGTCTGCAATATCGGCCATTTTGATGCCGAAATCGATATTGCATCGTTGCGCCAATATGAATGGGAAAACATTAAGCCGCAAGTCGACCATGTTATCTTCCCGGACGGCAAGCGCTTGATCATCCTGGCGGAAGGCCGCTTGGTCAATCTGGGCTGTGCGACAGGACATCCCAGCTTTGTCATGTCCAACTCGTTCTGTAACCAGGTATTGGCGCAAATTGAGCTGTGGAAAAATTCTGCCAACTATGAAAATAAAGTCTATATCCTGCCTAAGAAGCTCGACGAAAAAGTCGCCAGATCGCATCTCAAGCAATTGGGCGTGAACCTGACGGTGTTAACTGAAGATCAGGCTAAATACATTAGTGTTCCTGTTGAAGGGCCTTATAAAGCGGATTACTATCGCTACTAATCGGCGCTTGCAGGCTGTGTAGGTTGGGTTAGCGTAGCGTAACCCAACATTTTGATTACGATTGTTGGGTTACGCTACGCTAACCCAATCTTACAATTTCAAAATGCAATCACAAAAAACACACCCCCAGTTATTCAGTTTTGAATTTTACCCGCCTAAAACGGAAGAGGGTGCCGTCAGTTTACAAGCTGTGCAAAATCAGCTGGCGGAACTCAAGCCTGATTTTTTTTCCGTAACTTTCGGTGCCGGCGGCTCCACGCGCGATAAAACCTTCGACACCGTCGTTGACATCCAGTCTAAAGGCATCGCCGCCGCGCCGCATTTATCCTGTGTCGCGTCGACCAGGGCCAATATTCGCGCTATTCTCAACGACTACTGGGCTAATGGCATCAGTAAAATTGTCGCGCTGAGAGGCGATTTGCCGTCAGGCATGATGTCCGCAGGCGAATTCCGCTATGCCAATGAGCTGGTCGAATTTATTCGCCAGGAAACCGGCGATCATTTCCAGATTCATGTCGCGGCCTATCCTGAAGTGCATCCACAAGCCGCCAACGGCAACGACGATTTTAAAAATTTCAAGCGTAAAGTCGAAGCGGGTGCCGATGCCGCGATTACGCAGTATTTTTACAATGCTGAAGCGTATTTTTATTTTGTCGATAGCTGTGAAAAAAACGGCATCGACATCCCTATCGTGCCCGGCATCATGCCGATCACCCAATATGCGCAGTTGTTCAGGTTTTCGGAAATGTGCGGCGCCGATATTCCGCGCTGGCTAAGAAAACGCCTGGAAGCTTACGGTGATGATCGCGCCTCGATACAGGCCTTCGGCCTGGAACTGGTTAGCGATCTTTGCCGGCGCTTGCTGGATAACGGTGCGCCGGGTCTGCATTTTTATACGATGAATCAGGCGGGGCCTACGCTGGGGATTCTGGCAAACTTAAGTCTTGCATAACGGTCGGCTGATGTTTTCTTGCTAAGCAAGGCATGAAATATTTGTCAAGTTTAATGCTTATGCTCGCGTGTTTGGCTATGCTCTAGCGCATTGATTGCTTAAACGACCGAGGGTTTAATGGATAATCGTAGCTTAGCCGGCCGTGATCTCGCCGTATTGTGGCATCCCTGTACGCAAATGAAAGATCACGAAAATCTGCCGATGATCCCGATCAAAACAGCGCAGGGCGTCTGGCTCGAGGATTTTGACGGTAAGCGCTACCTAGATGCGATCAGCTCGTGGTGGGTTAATTTATTCGGCCATGCCAACCCCGTCATCAATGCCGCGCTGAAAGACCAGCTCGATGCGCTGGAACATGTGATTTTCGCAGGATTCACGCACGAAGCTGGTATCCGGCTCGCCGAAAAGCTGGTTGAAATCACGCCACCGGGACTTAACCGCTGTTTCTATGCCGATAACGGTTCGGCGGCGGTTGAAGTCGCGCTGAAAATGAGCTTTCATTATTGGCGCAATCTCGGGCAGACGCAAAAAACCAAATTCATCACGCTGGAAAACAGCTATCACGGCGAAACCCTGGGCGCGCTGGCGGTCGGCAATGTCGCGCTGTATAAGGAAACCTATGCGCCGTTGCTGATGGATGTCATCACCGTTCCCGGTCCCGATTGTTATTATCGGGAGCCCGGCGAGTCCTGGGCGGATTATTCGATACGCCGTTTTGCATTGATGGAACAAACCTTGGTGCAACATGCCGATAGCGTTTGCGCCGTCATCATCGAACCCTTGGTGCAATGCGCTGGCAATATGCGTATGTACGACGCGGCTTACTTAAAGTTGCTGCGTACCGCCTGCGATAAATACCGCGTGCATTTGATCGCCGATGAAATCGCGGTTGGTTTTGGGCGTACCGGCACTTTCTTCGCCTGTGAGCAGGCGGCGATCAGCCCTGATTTTATCTGCCTGTCC
>SCST01000576.1 GCA_004299465.1 Methylovulum sp.
GGCTGGATAAGCCTAACGGCGGCGAAGTCGTGCTGGACGGTGTTAACCTGAATAAAGTCGGCGCAACAAAACTGGCGCGTCTCCGCAACAAGTCCCTGGGGTTTATTTATCAGGCGCATCATTTGCTGGGTGAATTTACCGTGCTGGAAAATGTCGCGATGCCTTTGCTGATAGCCGGGGAATCGGTAAAGCAAGCGAGACTGAACGCCGGCGCATTATTGCAAAGAGTGGGCCTGGGGCATCGCATCGCACATAAACCGGGGGAATTGTCCGGCGGCGAAAGGCAACGCGCGGCAGTGGCCAGGGCATTAATCAACAAGCCTGCGCTGGTATTGGCCGACGAACCGACCGGCAACCTGGACAGTAAAACGGCGGAGCAGGTCTATCAATTGATGCTGGAATTAAACCAGGAACTGCAGGTGAGTTTTTTAGTGGTAACCCATGATCATGACCTTGCGGCAAAAATGGGTACTGTTTTGCATATGGAGGACGGCTTGATTGTCGGTGCTTAAGTAGGTTGGGTTGCATGCTTTTCGCAACCCAACATCGAGGCTTAACTTAACTACCTGAGCCTGAATAATTACATCATTAAAACGTCACGATTTCATCGCCCTTGCTGACCAGTACGACATCCGCAGGCCGCATTGCAAAAATACCCACGCAGACTACGCCGGTAATATTATTGATGGCTTGCTCCAGCTTGATAGGCTCCATAATATTCAGGTTATGCACATCGAGAATATGGTTATGGTTATCGGTTACGCAGTTTTCGCGCCAGATCGGTTGGCCGCCTAATTTAACCAATTCCCTTGCGACATAGCTTCTTGCCATCGGTATCACCTCAATAGGCAGCGGGAAGGCGCCCAGCACATCGACGCATTTGGAGCCGTCGGCGATACAAACAAATTTCTTGCTGGCCGCAGCGATGATTTTTTCGCGGGTCAACGCCGCACCGCCGCCTTTGATCAGTTCTTTCAGCGGGTTAATTTCATCGGCGCCGTCGACATAAACGTCCAGCGTGCCGACGGCATTCAGGTCGAGTACCGGGATGCCGATTTTTCTTAATTGTTCGGAGCTGGATTCGGAGCTGGATACCGCCCCTTCAATATCGGCCTTAAAATCAGCCAAAGCATCAATGAAGTACCTGATCGTTGAACCTGTGCCTACGCCGATAATGCCGACATCTTTAACATAAGGCAATGCGGCCCTGGCGACTTTTTGTTTCAACTCATCTTGCGTCATCATAAATTTTCCTGTGTTCAATAATGTTAATAAAGGGTGTGCGATAATAGCGCAGATGCAGTGATTCTTCAGCCGATTTTTAAACATGCCCGGAAAATACATAGAAAAAATATTACGCGCCAAAGTCTACGATGTCGCGATAGAAACCCCGCTGGATTTTGCCCCCCTATTGTCGGAACGCCTGGACAACAATGTGTTTTTAAAACGCGAGGATTTGCAATCCGTATTTTCGTTTAAATTACGCGGCGCGTATAACAAAATGGCTATGCTGGATGTCGAGACCCGCGCCCACGGCGTGATTGCGGCATCCGCCGGTAATCATGCGCAAGGCGTCGCGCTATCAGCCAAACGCCTGGGCATCAACGCGCTGATCGTGATGCCGACGACGACGCCGGAAATTAAAATCAAGTCCGTTAAAGGCATGGGTGCCGAGATTGTGCTGTTCGGGGATTCCTACAGCGAGGCTTATGAATACGCCAATGAACTGGCTGAGCAAAATGGCCTGGTCTTTATCCATCCTTACGACGACCCGGACGTGATTGCCGGGCAGGGAACCGTTGCGATGGAAATTCTCAGGCAGCAAACCGGCGACCTGGATGCGATATTTGTGCCGGTTGGCGGCGGCGGATTGATTGCAGGCATCGCGGTTTATACCAAATTCGTGCGGCCCGACGTAAAAATCATCGGTGTGGAACCCGACGATGCCGATTGCCTTAACCGGGCGCTGCAAGCAGGCAGTCGGGTGGTGCTTGAGCAGGTCGGCTTGTTTGCCGATGGCGTCGCCGTCAAGCAAGTCGGGGCGGAGCCGTTCCATCTGGCGCAAAGCTATGTCGATGAAGTTATCACCGTTAACACTGACGAGATTTGCGCGGCAATCAAGGATATTTTTGACGACACGCGCTCTATCGCCGAACCCGCCGGTGCGCTGGCGACCGCCGGGTTGAAGAAATATGTCGAGCGCGAACGGGTCAGCGGGCAAACGCTGATCGCGATAGACAGCGGCGCCAATATTAATTTCGACCGCCTGCGCTATGTCGCCGAACGGGCGCAAGTCGGCGAGCACCGCGAAATTTTACTGGCCGTCAGCATTCCCGAAACGCCGGGCAGTTTCTTGAGATTTTGCAATTTGTTGGGCGGGCGCAGCATCACCGAATTCAATTACCGCTATTTTGACGCCGACCTGGCCCAGGTGTTTGTCGGCATCTCCAGCAGCGGATTGGAATCGGACCGGGCGGCGATGATTGCGCAATTACAACAGCACGGCTTCCCCATTACCGATATGACCGCCAACGAATTGGCCAAGGAGCAAGATCGGAAGAGC
>SCST01000066.1 GCA_004299465.1 Methylovulum sp.
CAAAAACAAAAAGCTATAAAAATCATGTAAATATTTTCATGCTAATTGCACCATTAATAAATTAAGGGGAATAAAATGTTAGAAATCATAAATCAACAGAAAGAAAATTCCATAATCAAATACCGGTTTATTGCTGTGTTAGCCGCTTTGCTCAGCGTTTTATCGCTACCCGCGTCAGGCGCTTCCGACCCAGGCGGTTATGGACTCAAGATTTATAAGGTGAATTCGGGACTCTATCCGTATGTTCAGGTTTATTTCCGGACCTTTGACCAAAATCAGCAACCGCTGGTCAATCTTAACGCCATGAATGTCGGCCTGATGGTTAAGGGAAAAGCGTATGATCCGGCGAAACGCCAATATCAGATCAATTCCATACGTCAGCGCCAGGAAGCCACGCGCACGGTTTTGATCCTCGACGCCAGCAAGTCGATGGCGGGGGGGCCTTTTGAAACTGCGCTCAGGGCTGCTGCCCGTTATATCGACAGTAAACGCCCGCAAGATGAAGTGGCTATACTGGCGATTCGAGACAATGCCAAAACGGGTTATGATATCGTATCGGAATTCGAGCGGGATCCCGGCGCATTGGGGCGCAGATTGGTGGATGCCAAGGCGGACGGCACCAAAAGCCGTATCTATGACAGCATCGGCGCGGCCATGCAAATGTGCGGCATGACGGCGCAGGGTTCTGTCACGCCGAGCGCCGAAAACTACATCGTATCATGTTCTATAGTGGTGTTCTCGGATGGCTTCGATGAAGGTAGCGCCTTATCCCGTGAAGAGCTAAATGGCCGTATTACTGCTCTGAATATTCCAATTCCGGTTTACTCGCTGGCCTATTCGAAACAAAGTAAACATTTCAAAAATCTCGAGTCGATTTCCAAAAACTCGTTCGGTATCTATTATTTGATCGGTGAAACCGTAGATCGTATGCAACAGACAGTCGAGCAAATTCAAAATATCATTCAAAGCGACTATGTGTTGATGTTCCGCTCTGTAGTACCGGTCGATGGCGAAGAACATGCCATAAAAGTGGGTGTCGAGTATCCTAGCGGCAGCGGTAAATTTACCTACGAAAACACTAAAATGGAAGCCATCGAACCACCGCCAGTTCCGGCTATTCTGGAGCAAATAAAACGCTTGGATAGCCTGATGACTCCGCCGGAAGGAGGAACTCCCTATTTTGACCGTCCGGCAGAAGCCACAGGTGCGCCTAAAGCCGCAACCAGTGCACAATAATGCGTGAATACACAAGGTGAATATTATGAACAAACATAAACTTAAAGTCATAGCTGCCGTTTGCTCTGGCGTTCTGCTCACAGGCTGCGCCACTATGGAACAATCCGCAGGTCTCGCCGCCTTGGGCTGTGCTGGTGCCGGTATTTTAACAGGTGCATTGACCGGTAATGCCGGAGCCGGAGCCGGAGCAGGCTGTTTGGCGCTTGCGGGGATTGCTCTTTACAACTACCACACAAGTCAAACCCGAACCGTTCAACAAGATCAGCAACTTTATGGTTATACCCCTTCCGTGAACAGTACCGAAGTGAAAATACGCAACGCCACGGTATCTCCAGAGACCGTTAGGCCAGGGGATACTGTAAAATCGACGTTGGACTATTCCGTAAACGCACCCAAGGGCACCCAGATCGTGGATGTCGAAGAATCTATGATACTTAAACATGACGGAAAAGTGTTACAAACCCTGAGTGAACGGCCTATTAAGCGGCCATTAGGCGGTAGTGGCGCAGAGGTTGATTTTACCATTCCCGCGAAATTGCCCCCCGGCACCTATGTGATCGAATATAAGGTAAAAGCCGGCACCAGTTATGATGTCCGTCCTGCGGTGTTTATAGTTGGCGCTTGATCGAAACTTTTTTTTGCATCCGGGGATACAAAAACGGCGTGTGGCGGTTCTGCTCATGCCGTTTTTGTTAGCGGCTTCGCCTTCTGTACTATCGGATGATCACTTTTCTCCCTGTGACGGCGAACATCAGGCGGCGGATGTTTCTCTACAGCGGATTGAAAGCGAGTGGCCGATGCGCGGCAGCGGTGATGCAGTATCCCAGTATGTGCAAAAACTCGGCACTCGGCTTGCGCATTTCAGTGTCTATGAACGAAACATCCCCTGGCGGTTTTCGGTCATCCGCAATCTGGCGCCGAATGCATTTTCAATTGGCGGCGGCTATGTTTTCATCACCGACGGCGCGGTAAAGTTCGCGCAGAACGAATCAGAACTGGCTGCAATTCTGGCGCATGAATTAGGGCATGAGCTGGCAGGACATTTCTGCGGGGCTTCTGAGCTAAGTGATTCCGTCGGCTTGTTCGATATTTTTTCTGCTCCAGAGACTCAGCCACATCAAGTGGGCATCGGTTCCATGACGCAGGTGATCGATCCCGTTAAAGAACAGCAGGCCGATCAAATTGCCCTATCGATTCTTCAAGCCAGCGGTTACGATCCCCGCGCTATGCTGAATGTGGCGCGACGCTTGCCTAAGGGAGATACAGCACATCCCGTGGATTCCCAAAGGCTACAAACGCTGGAAAACTTACTTGCCAGAACTCCGCCGATGAAAGCACAAGATTCCGAAGATTTTCGGACAATCAAGCGCACACTTGCGAAGGAGTAAGCTGTTTGGTGAGGATAAAACGGGGCGTGACGAAAAACTGTCCACCCACATTTCGACACTCAAGATGAAGGGTAGTTATAGAGCCGCTAATTAATTAAGAGACATATTGGAAATTTAAGTGTCGAATAGTCGGATAAAAGTTAGCAACCGATTGAGAGGTGTATGATGAATGTAGATTGGCTGGATGATGGTAG
>SCST01000577.1 GCA_004299465.1 Methylovulum sp.
ATTTTGAATACACGCTGCAAATCCACGGTTCCAGCGACAACAAAGCGTGGCAGTTACTGGCCGACAACGCCGTAATTTACGATTACTCGCGCTACATGGCGATCGACAAACGCGACATAGTCTTGCCACCCAACCACTACCGGTATTTCAAGATCAGCATCGCCCAAGCCGGGCAAACCCGCGCCGATGAGTTGCTGGAGCTGACCCGGACCTTGCGCGGCGGTGAGGAACTGCAACGCAGCGAAACCAGCCGGGTGCGTAACGAGCCGCTGCATATCGAGCGTATTGCGTTTTGGCATGAAGAAACCGTCACGCTGCCAGAAAGCGAACGGCCATTCGATTACCCGGTCAGCGCGTTCAAAATCACGCAGGATGCCGAGCATAAAACCAGCCTGATCGACATCGATACCGCCCGCCAACCGTTAACCGGCTTTAGGCTGCAAAGCAAAACCGCAAACTTCAGCCGTCACGTCCAGGTGCAAATACCCAGGCAAAAGGTCAGCGAATCGCCGCTGCAAAGCATCGCCGACGCCACGCTGGAAGCCATGCATTTTAACGGCATCAACCGCGAACAAACCATCGTGACGTTCCCCGAGCAGCGCCAAAGCCGTTACCGCATCGTGATCGATAACCAGGACAATCCCCCGCTGGAGATCAACGCCGTCAGCGGCGTCGGCATTGGCTACCAACTGCTGTTCTTGCCGCAAGCCGGTAATCACTACCGCCTGCAGTACGGCGCCGACAAAGCCGTAGCGCCGCGCTACGACACCGCGGCTATCCGGGAACTGTTGCGCCTGGGCTATGCCGGTACCGCTGCGTCCTTAGGCCCGGAAACCGCTGTCGCACCGGTTACGGATAAGCCGGATATCAGCCGGCTGCTGGACAGCCGTCTGTTGCTGGGAATTGCGATTACCTTGATGGTCGTGGTGCTGGCCTGGAGTCTTTACCGGCTGGGCAAACGGATTGGGGAATTGCCGAGGGAATAATTTAGCCCGCTTTGCTATTTCATTCCTTGGCCAGTCAAAAGTGGCTTTCGATTATTGTGCAACATGATCCATACCCTGACGACGATAACAAGCCCAAGCACCTATCGCGGCGATAATGAACAAGCCTGCAAGCGTTGAGGGTTCTGGTGTTGCGCCACCCGAAAAATTTTGTGCCATCATCAGGGGTTGTGTGCTTGCTACCGGCTGCTGGGGATTATCACCATAGGCTTTTGCAGTCACGCCTTTTACCATCGGCAAAGGTATGTTGCTATGTTCAGTTTGCCCAGGATGTTCGTTAACTATTTTTTGTGACACGGCAACAAAAGACGTCCATTGGCTTGTTAAGGAAAAATTCAGCCCTAAATTAGTGACCTTATCTTTTAGGACACTGTCGGCAACGGTTTCAGTACGCAGATGCGCAGGCATATTAATCTGCCTCATGGCTTCGGCAATTTGTGAACGCGCCCAAATGACAGGAATCGGATTGTCCTGATCATCTGAACTGGTGGGCAGGTTGACGGTGATCGGTAATACGGCTTTACGCCCATTCACCAAGCCAGCCACTTTAATGGTATGTTGCCCTGATTGTCGGTATTTGCCCTGGATACGCACCGCACCGTCGGCAAACAAATCAGGAATATTGCCGGGGCTAATATCGCTAACCTGCAAGTCACCCCAATCAACGGTAATGTCAGTGAGTACGGGGCTTTCCAATTTACCGGCCAACTGTATTGCGACGTCATCGGCTTTTTCGGTAGGGTCAATAAAACGCGCAAAGCCCCTCCCCCTATTCGCCATTTCCTCCAATAAAAACCGGTTAACCGACGTGCCGACACCGAACGCATAGATCCTTGCCGTACCTATTTTTTCGGCAATTTGTGAGAGTACTTCCGACTCGTTGCCGATATAACCATCGGTTAAAAACACCACCAGGCGCAAAGTGTCTTGCTGGGCGGGTTTAGCAAATGCCTGTTGTATCGCATTGGGTATTTCCGTGCCGCCATCGGCCGTCAATCCTTCGACATAACGCAGACCTTGCTGAATGTTTTCGGCTGTAGCGGGAACGGGTTCTGCCGTAAATTCCTCCGCATTATTGCTGAAGCGGATGATACGAAAATAATCATTGGGGTGCAGGTTATGGAGGGCATGTTGCATAAATTGCTTGCTCGCCGCTATCGGTTCACCGTCCATGGAACCCGAGGTATCCAGCACAAACACCATTTCTCGCGCGACAACGTCCCGGATAGACGGAACGGCGGGCGGCTCTAGCTGAACACTAAAAAAACCGCCGCGTTCGTCCTGGTGCGCCAATAAACCTGCCTGTGTGCTGCTGCCGCCTAAACGGTAACGTAGCACAAAATCCTTGTTATCGATGATCTTGCCTTCAGCCAGATGAATAATGCGTTGGTTTTCGGACAATTTTTCTTCGGAAATGGCATGGGTTTTACTGCCCAGCTCAGCAATCGGAAGCCCACCCTCTATGTCAACGGTTATGGAAACACGCTCTTTATCAATGATGTCCGGGCTGTTTAATCCTGCCACTTCAGGATAGGCGGGTAGATTTTCAATTTCCCATTGCCCGAATTTCGTTGTGCTATTCACCTCCGCAGTAGGCGTCGGCGGGACACCAGCCCCGGCCGGCTGATAGCGCGGCCCAACCACTAACGGCAATACCAGCTCATATTGCCCATCAATTTTTGGCAAGATTTGGCTATACGTTAGCGTAACCTGCACAGGTAGCTTGGGCATAAGGTTGGCTATATTTTGCGTGAACATATTAGGACGATGTTGGGTGAGTAATGAAGCGGCTTTGCCTTGTTGTTTAGCCTGTTCAAAAGTGGCTTTTGCTTCTTCGATGCGTTGAATTTTTGCTTCGATGCGCTCATCGCCGACTTCCATCAGCATCCGATGCACTGCCGCATCCTGGTTCAAGGGAAATAAATAAGTTGCGTGTAGCGGCTGGTCGTGTGGATTGGTAAACGTTTGCTTGACGGTAACCGTCACTAAATCACCTTTCACTTTGGCCAGCATCTCGGTTTTTAATAACGGAAAGTTAATTTTTTTGCCATCGGCAACGGCTTCAATCGTACCGCCCCTATCGGGCGTGACCGCCAAAGCGGAATACGTTAATAGCAGTAACAGCAAGCCGATAGCGTATTTAATAAGTTTTGTCATGACCATTCTCCTGAGAGTGGGTTGGGGTTAAATCTAACGCAGCAAAAAGGGCGGCATCCCATTGTTGAGCGGCAGAGGCAGAGGTATAAGCAGGGGTAATCCGTTGTAAGGCATACCAGGTACTGTGCGGCTGTTGCAGCCATCGCCACACCACTTCTGAAACATTGGTGGTGTATTCGCCTGATTCGGAATAAAAAGTGACTGAAACGCGCCACTGCTCTCCGTTGGGTGCTGTGGCAATATAAATGGCGGTGGGTAGTAGATCGGAAGAGC
>SCST01000780.1 GCA_004299465.1 Methylovulum sp.
CGCCTTTCTTGCCGACCAGGCCGAAACCGTCCGAACCCGCCCCGCCTTCGGCATCGACGCCCAATTCCTCTCCGGCCGGTTCCTCGGCTTCTTCAGGCGCGGGTTCCGGTTCTTTTTCCGGTTCCGGCTCGGGGAGTTTTTCCGGCTCCGGCTCGGGTTCCGGCGGCTTTTGTTCCGGCGGCGGTGGGGGTGGCGGAGGCGGCGGCTGTATCATCGTAATCTGCTGCATCTGTTTTTTAGGCTGCGCCGGTTTCTGGAACATGCCCTGCAGGAAATACACCGCGACCGCGATCAGCAGCGTCAAAACGATGCCGATGATCAGCGGCAGGTTGCGCAACCAGCGTTTGTACTTGTCCATCGCTACTTAACCAATTTCTGCGTCACAAGACCCAATTGGCTGATCTCCAGCCGCGTGACGATGTCCAGCACTTCGATGACTTTCTCGTACTGCACGGCGGCATCGGCCTTGACGACGACCGGCAAGTCGGGCGTCGCGGCCTTGTATTGGCCCAGCCGCGTTTCCAGGTCCGCCAGCGAGATCGGGTAGGTATCGAGATATACCGTACCGTCCTTCGTGATCGAAATCGCCTTGGTCTTAGGCTTAGCCAAAGCCGGCGTGCTGCTGGCCTTGGGCAGGTTGACGGTGATGCCCTGCACGGTCGCCGTCGTCATGATGATGAATATCAACAGCAGCACATAGGCCACGTCCAGCATCGGCGTGATGTTGATGTCGTCGTATACCTTGCCTTCTTCTCCGACTTTCATGATGAGGCCTCCGCTTGTTTGGCGGCGATACGCTCGGCGATAAGATTGATGAATTCCTCGCTGAACATGACATTCAGACGGTTATCCCCGCGTTGGCGGTCGGCGACACGCTTGGAAATCATCGCGAGAAATTCATCGGTGAAGACATGCATATCGGCCGTGACATCCTTGATTTGCGTCAGCAAGTAGTTGTATGCGAACAAGGCCGGAATCGCGACCGCAAGGCCCGCGACCGTGGCCAGCAAAGCGCCGGAAATGCCGGGCGCTATCGAGTTGATGTTGACGTCGCCGGTTGCGGCGATCACGGCGAACGTGATCATGACGCCTAAAACCGTGCCGAGCAGCCCCAGGAACGGGCCGCCGGAAATCGCGATGGTCAGCAACACCATATTCTTGTTGAGCTTTTGGGTTTCGCGCACGACTGCGGCGTCGAGACGCGTGCGCACCAGGTTCAAGGCTTCCGGCGTCAGCGAGCTGCTGTCGCCGACATTGATTTTCAGCTCATGCACGCCGGCATGGTACACATGGTAAATCGGCGAGCCCTGGAAATGATCATGCTTGCCGACAATCGCGGCAAGAAAATCGGATTCGTTGATTTCCTGCTCGTCGTCGCTTTCGTCCCTGTCCAAGGCGCCCAAATGTTCGGCATCGACGTTGCGGTATTGCTTGAGGAAGGCCGCGTTATCGTTGCGCGCCCGTTTCAGCGACAAACCCTTGCCGATCATGACCAGCAGGCTGATCACAAACATTACGCCGCATAGCGCGATAACGACCCAGCCGTCGACGGTTAGGCTTTGCAGGATGATGACGAAATAATTAGGGCCTTCGGCCTCGCCGCCGGATTCATCCTGGCCGAAATTGACGACGGTGAAATCCGGGCTTTGGCTGCGGAACTGGAGCTTAAGCCAACCGGCACTGCGCGCCTGTTTGGCGACTTGCACTTCATCGAGCAGGCCGAGCAAGCCTTCGCCGATCAGTAGCGACGGGCTCATTGCCGCCAGAGTGATCGGCGTATTGCCGACCGCCTGCCCATTCAGGTACAAGGTCAAGCGGTCTTTTTGCGCGGTCATCGCGATATGCTGCCATTGGTTCAGCGTAATCGGGGCGGCGGCGGTTTTTACCTCGCCCTGGGCATTACGATATACGCCGGTCAAGGCCGTACCTTGTAAAGTCAAGGCCAGTTTGTTGTCACCGTCTATCGCTTGCACCAATACGGCATCCTGGGCCTGGTCGATTTTCGCCCAGGTGCTGAAGGTCCAGCCGTCATCAGGATTGATCGCCAATGGCGGCAGCGCATCAACACTGATGCCGCCGGTCCCGTCGAATTTTGCCGCCGCGCCGATCCAGCCGGCGGGGTCTATCACGGCTTTGGATTCCGACGCATGCGTTGCATAAGCCGTGGCGTCCTGCGGCAAGGTTTCGCCTTCGTTGAAATGGAACACGAGGGCTTGGTTGACATCGTAAATGCCTTTCGGGTCGGAAGCGTCTACCCTCTGGGGCACAAGAGCGACCTTCGCATTGCCGTAATACATGGTGAACGTATCGGTGCCGACGCCGCCGCGCACCGTCGGCAGTTTGACCCAGACCAGGCCCAGTTCGGCCAGCGCATCGACTTTTTCGACATGGTGTTTCAATGCAGTCTTGTCATCGAGCATGAAGCGCAGGTCTTTGCCGTTTTCGGCGAGTTCGGCGAAATAGCCGAAATTACCGGTATGCAAGCGCAGCAGCAGCGGGAAATCGTTGAGGGTTTCCTGGATGTCCGCACCGGTTGCGCCGGCGTCCACCGTTAACGGTTTGCGCGATGTCCAGTCGTTGTTCCACCAGGCCAGTGCGACCGTCGGTAGCATTAACAGCAATAAGCCCAGTTTTAAAGATTTGGTGATTTTTTTCATTGCCAAGGTTTGCCTGATTACAAAAATAATTCGGATCATGTAGGGTACGCACACTGCCCCAGAGGGCAATGCTGTTGACTTAAGCCGTCATTCCGGCAGGGAAGCCGGAATCCAGTCACAAGGATGTGAAACTGCGGGCTTACACTTCTGCTCAATCAGGTATCTGTGCAACCGCCAAGTTACCGTCCTTGGCGCTGGATTCCGGCTTCCCTGCCGGAATGACGGCACTTTTAGGCTCGACTGGACTTGTGTATAACGATGAGCACTGCCCCAGAGGGTACCGCGTACCTTTTCGAAAGCTTAATGCGGTACGGAATATCCGTAACTATTCAGAGCCTTGTCTGACGCGTAGGGCGTGCCGTGCGCGCCTTCTCCGGCGCGTGGATAATGCGCCGTCCGTTGATGGCGCGCGCAGCACGCCCTACAGTAAGGAGCTGAATAGTTACGAATACCCAAGGCTAAAGGTATGCGATGCCCTCTGGGGCACAATGTGCATACCCTGCCCTACCTATTTTCGTGTTTCTTGTGCCCTAGAGGTATTCGTGTGTTTCGTGGACAAATCGCCATCCCCCATTACCCACCACATCCCGCCTTGCCTTCACGCACATCGGCGACGCTGCAATCGCCATAACCAACGATATCGACGCTGAGCAGGCTGACGGCGGATTTTTTCCGCTCGTCATCGCTGCTTTTGTCTTCGCTGTCTTCATTCGCCTGCGTGGCCTGTTTGGCCGCGCTGGCTGCGGCGCTCGCGGCTCCGGCCGGGGTTACGGGCGGGGATACCGCCGTCGGCACGCCGACCGAGCCGCCGGACGCTGAAATATTGGACGCGCCGACCACGGCGGTCGCGGCAATCACAATGTTCCCGCCGCTGATGCCCGCTTCACCGGCGTCAACGATACCGGCCGGCGCGGCCAGGAAGACGTTGCCCTGCTTTTTCGTCTTGTCCTGCGGATTGATGGTCTGGATGCCGCTGCCCGATACGATAGGCGGAAAAATCGTGATGATATTACCTTTCGCATCGACGCTGGTGATCGGTGCCGGCGCCGAAATCGCCGATTTAGCGCCCTTGCCGGCATCGATATTGCCTTTTGACGACCAGATCGCAATGTCGCCGCCGCCCATCGTGAACACGCGCGATTGGTTGACATTGAAATTACCCTGGCTGAAAGCGTTCACGTCACCTTCCTGCTGCGCGACGATGCCGAGTTCATCGGCGCCCTTGGAGATGCCGCCGACTTTTCCGGCCAAACCGACGTTGACTTCGCCGCCCGGTGCGGCGATGTTGATACCGCCGCCCGCCAGCGTTTTAATCTGGCTGAACACCAGCGACAAATCGCCTTGATAGTCATTATCGGGGAATAATGCGGCAATCGCATCGAAACCCTGCCGGTATAAAGCCTTGCGTTCGGATTCCGACACGGCGGCCGCCTTTAGCGCGGACAGTTTGATTTCATTGAACAATACGTCGAGCAACAGTTTTTGCTTCAGCGTGTCAGGCGCTAGGTGCAGAATGAACCGTTTTTCCTCTGGCGATAAACCGACCAACACATTACCGTCATTATCGATAATTTGCAGATTATTCAAATAATTGCTGCCCAGCGAGAGATATTTGTCGATAAAACCGGCATAATCGACCTGGCCGTTAATGCCGGCGAAGAGATCGATGCCTGCCCCACTTGTCGCCAACGCCGAGTTTTTGGTATTGCCTATCGTGTTGATGCCCGCCGAACCGCCGAGGCTAATGTTTCGCCCGGCCTGAATCTGCAACTGTCCCGGCCCGCCGAGTTCGATTTGCTTGTCATTGGCCTGCACTATGCCGTCGCCGTCGATCAGCGCATCGAAACGAATGTCGCGTCCAGCCTTGACCTGTGTGACATCACTGAGTGCCAGGTTTTGCCCGGACAAACTCAAGTTGACGATGTCCCGACCGGCAATGAAGTCGGCGGCTTGCGGCAGGAAGAAGGTTACTTCCGAGCTGGACGAAAACGCGATGTCGCCCTGTTTCGCGATGATCGCCGGTGTTGACGCATCGCCGCTATGCAGCGGCACGGCGGCATGGATCAACGTCGCATCGGGCGTGGACGGGTCGAGGCGTTCGCGCGCCCGTATCAGGCCGTCGCTGAGACTACCTTCAAACTGCTGCGCGGGCGCATCGACGCTGGGCAGGAATGCCGGGTCGGCGTCCGACATATTAATGTTGATCAATTGCGCGGCATCGCTGTCGGTGCCGATATTGCGGCCCGCCAGCAATTCCAGCTCGCCTTGCGCCGAGGGAAACAAGGTCATTGAATGATCGATGCGAATATCGCCGGACAGTGCCAGCGCATGCAGACTGCCGGGATAAACGGCGTACTCGAAACCCGACGAGGCGCTGGTATCCAGGTTTTTAGACAACCGAATCGCATCGCTATCGTTTTGCATTACGACATTGCCGGCGATGGCGTTCAGGTTGACCGCGCCGGCGTCGCCGTAAGTAAAAAATCTCGAATCGCTACCGGCGGCCGACGGCAAGACACCGCTTTGTTTGAGCACGGTCGGATTGAAGACCGACGCGATAACGACATCCTGGCGGGCATTGATGTTAAAGCTGCCGTCGCCCAGTTCGACGATAGCGCCGAGCAGGCCCTGCGAACGCGCAACGCTGCCGCCGGCATCCAGATTGCCGGTGCCGCGGCCGATGTAATATTCGCCGCCGATAATGTTATTGCCCGCTGTAATCTGTAAATCACCGCCACCGTTGATGACGGTATGGTTCGCCGACCATTGGTTGGTTGCATCGCTCAGAGTGCCGAACGGCTTACCGGTGGTCGGCAGCATCACCGACAGATTGCGTACATCGCCGCCCGCCTCGACGCTGACATCGCCGCCGCCCAGCGTGCCGACATTCTGGTTGAAACTGCGCTTGCCTTTGGAGGAAATGCCGTTGACGGTGTTCGTGCGGTCGCCGCTGATGTTAATGCCCCACGCGGTCGGCCGGTTGTTGTCGCTGATGACGCCGCTACGCACGAGCCAGTCGCCGATTTCCTGCCCGGTATTGACGCCGTCGATATTCCCTCCGGCGCTGAGTTTGATGGCGCCGCCGTCTGTGGGGTATTCCGCTATGGTAAACGCCAGACCCAGCAAGGTTTCGTTGAAATAACCGTAGCGCAACAGCGTATTCATTTGCTCGGCATCCAGCCGGTTCAGGTAGTTGGCGTCGGTTTCGCCGGCCAGCTTTGCCGGCAATCCGAGTACGGCCCCGCTCAACAATTGTCCGCGCGTGTATTCGGCCGGCCTGCCCATCGTATAAACGGCGGCGGCCGCCGTCGGGTCTCCGGCATTGGCGACAAATTGAATATCGCCGCCCGCGGCGATGTCGATGTCGCCGGTGCCGGTCCTGACCATGACCTGGCTATTGACTTTTTGGCCGCTGCCGAAAGGGTCAGGCGCAAGATAGCTGTTCGCGAGCTTGACATCGCCGCCGGCAATCAAGCGGTAGCTCCAGGATAGTCCCGGTTGCAATAAATCCTGCAACTTTGTCGATGATTGGCCAGGGATGAATCCTGTCGCGAACGCATCGGTTAAGGTCGCGTTGATGTTTAAATCACCGCCGGCTCTCAACGTTAAAAAACCCGGCAGCGTTTTATCGCCTTGCGCATCGGCATAGCGCCAGCCCAGTAAATCCCACGGGTTTGCGAGCGTTAAATCGCCGCCGGCGCGGATTTCAAGGCCCGGCA
>SCST01000578.1 GCA_004299465.1 Methylovulum sp.
CTTCGTAGGTTGATAACGTACCCGCAGCGGATGAGGTACCTAATTTTTCAGCAAGGCTGGCATACTTGTCTGATGAGATTTTACCGGCCATTTCAGTAAGCGCCGCTGACTCGCGGTATTCTTCGCCGGCTTGGTTGACACGCTGCAACTGCTCGCTATGTTGCCTGCCCAGCGTTTGCATTTCGCCGGTGCTGAAAATACTTTGTTCTGAAGACTGAGAAGCACTTTGATGCGCGGTTCTCGATGCAAGATCCTCGGTATGCATTTTCATAAAGCTCTCTGCTTGATCGTCTGTCATGCCTCGTGTTTTCACGGCTTCCAATCCGGATTTCGACGCTAAGCCGGCATTGACGCCAGCCTGCAAAGCGGCTGCGCTGCCGCCAAGTGCTAATGTTGCCGTCGCGTTGGCTTCAACGGCTTCTTTTTCGCTATTATTCAGGGCGAATTTGCTGCCGATGTTCCTTGATGTTGAAGCAGCAACCTGATCGCTGATGTTGCTTGAGCTTTCAGCCAAATCAGTGATGGATGTTCCGGTACTGGACGTGTGGCCACTGTTAATTGCCGATTGGGCCATGCTGCTGGTAAGTTGCGATGCCGTCTGACTGGCACTGACCAAAGACGATCGCGCCGATTGCTGGGCTTTTTGCGCCGTGCTGGATAAGTTGTATGATGGCTGTTCAATACCCGTCAGCGCTCCGCCCGTGTTTTTGTTGTATTCCTGGTACGAACCGACTTTCATGCCGGCGTCGATCGAAACAGGTTCCGGCGACATACGTTCCGGCTTGACGCTGCCGGATACACCGGAGCCTATTTTGTTGGCAATATTCGATGCCGCGATAGAACCGCCATACACCAGCATCAAAGACAACGCCGGAACGCTGGCCGTCAACATGCCGCCCGTTGCTAACCACTTTTCCAAAGTGCCGTACAAATCATCATGCATGACCATGGAGGTGAGCGAAGCGCCATTGGCTTCGGCATGGGTTGATAATAGCTTCAGCGCCCTTGCCGTCACGATGGTAATATACAGGTTACACACCGCCATGATGGGCCCCCAGAGCGCTATCCACACTAACATCTGAAAATATCGGGCCATCAGCGACATCCCAAGCGGTCCGAGTGTAGAAAGAAACGCCACTATCGGAGGTGGCAACGGTGAACATTTCGACAAACGACATAATGGGTCTTGCGTATTCTTTAAAGACACTCTGTTCGCCGGACCATTGCATTTTTACTTGTTCTACGCCGGTACGTTGGATAAATGCGGTAGGCCCATCGCGTAAAAACGACGCCATCAGCGCATTGCGCATAAATTTCTGCGCATCGAGCGCTGTTAACCCGAGTGCCTGCGCGGCAACATCAATTTTGTCACTTGCCGACACACTGCTATCGGTGATGCCCAATACGCCATTCATATACGATGCCCAGGCGGCTTGGTATTCGCTGGTGTACAAATAGTTGTTGATCGTGACATAGGCCTCGTTACAGGTCATCTGCGGCTCGACCACCGTTGGCAAATACACCAGGGTGTCGCGGTTGATGAAGGTGGTCTTGAGCGATTCCCACAAATCGTCCGCTTTTTCAAGCTTTTGCTTGGTGACCTCATGGTTGCCGTAGGGGAGTTCCATATCATACATTACGCAATTTTCGATATAGCCATTGACGGTCCGGGCCAAATCACCGTTAAGAGTCGGATTGGAACCAGCGGTACCGACGCCGACGTTTCTGATTTTTATCAGTGTATTGAGTGAATCAAGATAACCGTGCCCCAACAGGCTGGCTTCCTCCGGTGTCGAAAAGGACGTCTCGAACAAACTAGTCGATTTGACGCCCATTGTTGAAACGACGGACATAGGCGCGGCTATACCTATGGGCACATTGGCCACCGTCCTCACTTCGCCGGTATACACATCTTCTATGGACACGGTGTCGGTGGGCACAAACATCGTCGTGTAAAGCGCCACTGCCACCAAGCCATAATTCAGCTGCATTTGCTGGTCAGTCAAATATTTGAACGTGATCAGCAGGGTACCGAGAACAAAGCCGGATTTAATCAGGTCGTTAATATTTTCCGGTCGGAATATCATGGCGGCGCCCTGGAAGGCTTCATAAAGCATTTCGCCATCCCCTATGCTGAGAATTTCGTAAGCCATATTGTGTACCGGTGTCTATTGCGGACGGTGGAAGGAAGGGGTCCGCAAACTGGTGTCTACGGTTTTATACAAGTCCATCATAAAGGCGATGGATGCCAGCGCTTCGCCGGCCGCCCGGCGTTGTTCATTGATTTTATTGCGCCGATCGCGCATCACATCAAGTATCTTGGTGTCCAATTTTTTACCGCTTGACGCCACCGATTGATTAACGGTCTCGAACATCTCATCGACAATTTGGTTGGTCATCTCGACAGCCAAAACATCGATCATACGATCGGCTATCATTGCCGCGGCTTGGGGTTCGTGAGCAACACGGTTCAATATCCCCTGGACGCCGGGCGAAGTGGCCTCGATAAATTTAGCCTCTGAGGTATCAATAGTCTCGCCGCCCTCACGTTGATCGAGTTTTCTGACGATGCCGCCTGTACAGGTGGCGCAGGTGCCGGTGCCAAACAGCATTTTCTTGATGCGGTCCCGCATACCGGTAACTGAAACGGTCACCGTATTTACAGATACATCGGACAGCAGACAATCATCCGATTCGCAGTCGTATATTTTAAGATTACCGCCCTCGATGAAATCCCTGGGTTCAATCGTAGGTGGACGGAATATATACGCTATGTCGGTGTTATCCGAATTCTTATCCGTTATATACGTCTCAGTCAGACTCATTAACACCCTTTTCAGTTGTTCGTCGCCGTTCCGGTACCAGGATACGGCATTTGAATTGGTGAGCGACTGGTGGACGACATTGCCCGTGAAGAGATCCGATTTACCGGCGCTGATCGCTTTCTGTGCGGGCGATTGGGTTTTATCTTCGCGTGCGGCAAAGAAGTCCTCGACAAACCCAGTATTTGCTGAAAGATCGGTCGATAAATTATCATTGAAAGTTTCATTGATGGACTCCAGTCCAGGTTTCAACGTACTGTCAACAATGTGTTTTGCCGCCGAACATGAATTGCGCATTTGGGAATTGATAAACGCCACATCTTTTTGCAGTTTGCTGATGACCTGGGCACAAGTCGGGCACATGCCTTCAATAGCCAACTGAAAGGCATAGCCTACCGCCGATTGGGCAATGCTGCGCATGAGTTGAGTCAATTGTTCGCTGTTGATATAGGAAAAGGATCCGCCGAACATATCGATACCGCCGCATCCGGATTTGATGCCGGGCGGGACAAACGAGATCAAATTTGGATTGACGACACGGTTGCGCAACGCCATGTTTCCGCCGGTAATAACACCACGACGCTGGGTCTTGTAGGCATCGCCGGGCGTGGTGTTGATCATGTCGGAAAACATGGCTCCTAACTCTTCATCAAGGCCGGCGTTGACTTGCAAAGGCAACAGGAAAAATAATAAACAATAAATAGCGGTGCGCATAACTCCGGTCCGGCTGGATCAATATGGCGCCAAACTGTCAATAAGCGGCAGGTGGCATTTACCGCCACTATGCAGAAAAAACTTAAATCCTGCATTATCAATAGACGGCAAAATTAGCGTTCTTTTAATGCGGCAGGCGTGAAAGGATCGTTCCAGCCAGGGCAAGCGCATATAAATTTTAAGCCTTTAAAATCAATTGGATAAAATCACAAAAAAGCCCAAATAAATTGACTTTCGAATGTAACTATTTGATTGTCTAGTAATTTAAAAAGTCAAATGCGTTTGCCCTGTCGTTCCAGCTTTGATAACGCGGAAAAGTTACCAAATTTGCTATAATAATTTAATGAACTATACCATTACTTATTACAGCATAGAGGTTCAAACCGACATACTCGCATTGCCGAAAACCTTACAAGCTCGTTATATTGGCTTATCAGCGCGGATGATGGTGTATGGTGCTAACTTGGGCGAGCCACATACAAAAGCCTTAGGTGATGGTTTGTTCGAATTGCGGCTTAAAGGGTCAGAAGGTATTGCACGGGTTTTTTACTGTACCTTAGTCGGTCGCCGAATTGTGATGTTGCATAGCTTCGTTAAAAAAACGCAAAAAACGCCGGCACACGAACTGAACATTGCCAAAAACCGTATGAGCGAGGTGAAACTTGAATACTAACCGGATTAACCCAACGATGACCCATGAAGAACTGGTTAACAAAATGTTAGCCGATCCAATTGTCTACGCTGAATACGAGCGACTGGAACGTGAAGAATTTACGATACTTGATGAAATACTCAACGCCAGACACGACGCCGGATTAACACAAGCGCAAGTTGCCGAACGTATGGGTACGAAAGCATCGGCGGTGGCACGCTTGGAAAGTGCGTTGGTGTCAGGTAAACATTCGCCGTCTATAGACTCTTTGCGTAAATATGCCGCCGCTGTCGGTAAAAAGCTAGAAGTGCATCTAGTTTAACTAAACTTCCCCTGCCTTTAGGCAGGATGATGTTTAAAGCTGGT
>SCST01000579.1 GCA_004299465.1 Methylovulum sp.
TGCCGCTGGAACTGCTGCCCCTGAAGACACGGCTGCTGAGGGTATAACTTTCTTCATCATCCAGTCCCTTCGCCTTGAAGAAAGCAAAAATATCCATGAAATCCGCGCCTTCCTCGGCCAAGGTGATGGCCCGGACGCGGTTAATCAGGCGCATCAGGCGTTCCGGTGAAGAACTGAAGGTCACTATCTCCATCAGTACCGCCAAACCTTCCTGGGTAACCGTCGCGGACGGCGGCCCTTTGCCGAGAAACGTGCAATAAGGCTGCGCCATGCCGTTGAGCGTGGTACCCAAATGCACCCAGATTTCGTGGACTTCAAGCACCCTGAGATCGCGCATATTGAATAAGGCATCTGCGCGCAATTTAACATAGTCGGTGCCCGCCGCGGCATCGGAAACAATACCGTCGCTGATCATCGCGCGCAAGCCGTCGCCGGGGAAAACCTGTTCAATCTTGTCGTTAAGAATGCTTACCGCATCTTTTGCATTGATGGTTTTAGGCTCTTCGGTTAAAAAATCCAGCTGCAGCAATTGGGAGAGTGTCGCTTCCATCATACTGCCCAGCTCGGCAATCGTCGGGTCGCCGACGTGAAAAACGTCCTGGGAAGAACCGTACAATTCCTGGGAAATATAAGAAAACGTCGGCGTCCCCCTGGCTTCCAGCATATAAACAACATCCTGGTATTCACGGCAGATACGCCGCATGATCACGCTAAGCGGGTTAAGTTGGCCGAGCTTGCGAACCAGGTCACGCTCAATCTGGTGAAATTCCTGCTTTTTTTCGGCAGGATCGAAGCCCAAAGGACGTTGTAAGTAGTCATCCGCACTAATTGTCGGCGGGTTTTTACAGCCGCCGCTTAAAAAAGCCTGTTTAATGCCGTCATCCCATTTAATAGCGTCCAATATGCGGATGGGTTGTTGAGCTTTCACAATACGGTCTGAAAGCAATTTGACTTCAGTCAGGTAAGTTGACAATTCAAGCTTTTGTTTATCCATGTCTATCATCCTTTATCACAACTCAAGTGAGTGATTTTGCCGTGGGAACGGCCTCCTTGCTCAGTATATCAACAGATTTAAAAAGCCCAAGTGGTTTCTTGATTAGCAAGATGCTTCAGCCAGCACCGTCATACTGGCATGGATGTGAAGGTATGACCCTGGCATTATGCCCCAATCAAGCGTAGGGCTTTGGGCAAATTACCGTCCTTGGCTCTGGATTCTGGCAATCCACTTGTGCCCCAGAGGGTATGCCGGAATGACGAACTTCTTGGCATTGGCTGAGGCCGCTTGCTAATCAGGAGTGGCTTTGCTACGCTCGGCCATAATTGTGTTTTGGTAACTATCCAGTTCCTTGCCCGAAGCGTGCCATCAACGGACTGGCACGTTATCCACGCACCGGAGAAAGCGAGCGGCACGCAGCAAGAGGCTCACTGCCATTAAGTTAACAAATTCAGTTATGATTATAACGAGTTACAGAACTGAGTTCGCATCATACCCACTGGGGCGGGTATCCTGTCACAGGGAGACGCGGCGAGGGTTTTGAGTCTTTGAGCGTAACTATTCAGCCCCTTGCTAAAGTTATCCACTGTAGGGCGTGCCGCGCGCGCCACCAGCAGCTAAGTACGTTATTCAAGCATCGGGAAAGGCGCGCATTTATGCCTCAGAGGGTACGGCGCGCCCTACTCTTCAAATAAATTAACGAGGGGGAGGGGTGAATAATTACTATAACGATGAGCGTCAGAGCGTGGGAAGCGACAACGGCTGGCCCGGTTTGTACCCTTAATCTGGCGAGCTAGCTATTTCCCCTGCGCATCCTTTTCCGCAGTTCCTTGTTGTTGCGTACCCATTGTCCCAACAAAATCCGTCACCTTAAGATCCTCCAGTTTAAATTGATACGTTTCCTCGGTATTTTGTGTTTCGACCTTGCCTATGCCGGTGAAGGGTTCTAATTCCGCCACTTTGTCCCAGAAACCTTTGTCCCGGTATTTGCCGAGCAAGGCGTGATGGGTTTCGATGAGTTGCCCGTTTTTATCCGAGCACTGTTTTATCCATTGTTCGCGTTCGCTGACGGCGGAAACCAGCAAGCGATTGTCGTTTTGGATGAGCTTGGCCTGGGCGACGATTTCGTTGATTTTATTGCGCAGGTTCTGTTCTTTCTCGCGTTCGCGTTGTATTTGTATATCCAGCGCGCCGTTGGCATGACGCAGGGTTTCCGCCTGGATTTTCTGCAACTGGATTTCGGCTTGCAAGGGTTCGAGTTGTTTAACGACCTGTTCAAGCTTTTGCACTTGCTCCAGCAATGCGGCTTTTTCCGTTTCCAATACCTGTTTTTCTTCGGTTAATTGCCGTATCACGCCCTGAGCTTTTTTGAATGCCTGTTGCCCGGCCGATTCCTGTTTGGGAGCGGCGTCGGCATTAACACCGATCAGCAGGCACAGCAGTAACAGCAAGCAGGGTTTGCGGTTTAGAATCATCTTAGCCTCCTGTTACAAGCGCATGTTCAAATCCAGCGTTGCCGTGTCGATGTCCAGTGGCGGGCCGTCGATGCTTTCGGTGCTGAACCAGCGGAACATCAGCCAGGTGTTTTTCGCGAGCCCGTAATTGCCGCCTATCATCCAGCCTTTAGCATCGGTGCCGCCCTGATGGAAAATGGTGTCGGTAAACGCATCCAGCACCGCATCGCGCTGGATATAACGGTAAGCGAGTATTGCGCTCCAGTCTTTAAAGCGCTTGATTTCCCGGTTGCCGACATCGAGCCGGATCTGGAAAGCATCGGTTTTGGCGCTGTTGTTGCCTTTCAGGTATCCCGGAAATTCGCGCTCTATGCGTCCCGCGTCATAGCCTAAATTTTTTGCATAGTCCAGCGATACCAGCGCATGCGTCGGCGCAAAATCGGCAAAATCGTACATGACGGTGGCGTTGAAGATTTTAAAGTCGGACGCGAGGCCGAACAGACAGCCCTGGCCCTGCAAACTCTGGCTGTCGGTGCAACGGCTGTTAAAGCCGTCGTTGACATTGATCGGCACCATCGTATTGCCTTTTTGCGTGAATTGCGGCGCGGTCCAGTCGTAGGTAAAACTGTCGCGTGCATTGGCGCGCGCGCGGATGTTCCGGTAATCGTAATAAGCGGCCGCGACTTTCAGGCGCGAGTCGTTATGCACGAGCCAGTCGGCTCCGAGCTGGCCGCCGAATAGCCATTTATCGCTGGTCGAGAAATTGACTTCCTGGATCGGGAAAGCGCCCAGTGTCATGAACAGCGTATCGGGCGTTTGCGGGCCCATTTGCAGGCCGAAACGCGCTGTGGGATCGCCGGCCCGATAGTTTTTCACGACGGCATTGTCCTGGTTCATGCGCCAGCGAAAGGTACCGGCAAAGCCTTCAAAGCTCAGGTCTGGGCTGTAGACCAACTCGGTAGACACCCAGGGATTGGCGATGCGTCCGCCGTAGAGACTGAACCAGTCGTTTTTCCGGCTATCCAGGAAATCGTACTGGACAAACGCGCGGTCGATGGCGACTTCGAAAGTTTCCCCGGTGTTACCCAGCGTCTGGTTACTGGACACCGGGCTGAACTGGTTGGTTGTCGACAGCCTGAAGCCGGTTTTCAAGCCGTCGGTGATTTTGGCGTCTATCGCAAGGCGGAAGCGTTCGCGCAGACGCAAGCGGTCTTTCGTCGTATTCAAGTAGGCTTCATTTAAGTTCTGCGCCGCCAGCACGCCGCCTTCGCGGTTGATGTTCAGGTAATCCAGGTAGGCGTTCTGAGTATTGCCGGAGCCGAAAAAATCGTCCTGCGCGCGCAGGCGCATGTCACCGGAAATTTTGATGTTGCCTAGCCATTCCGGCAACGCGGCTGGCACGCCCCATTGCTCTTTTTTCGCATCGACCTTGACTTCGGTCACGACTTTGTTGGTCAAGCCGGCGATGACTTCCTGGCGGATTTCGTCCTTGACGAACTCGGGGACATAGGCAAAGCGTATGCTTTTCGGCGTTTTGGGTTTCGTATCGGCCGGCTCGGGCGCATCAATCGGCGCTGGCTGTGGATCGGCAGCGACGGCCTTGGCTTTGGCGGCTTTTATCAGCGTTTCGGCTTTTTGCTTGTCCAGTAAACCTTGCTGTACGAAGACGTCAATCAGGTTGACGGTGGTGTTTTTCAGGTTAAGCAGCTCCTCTCGCTCATTGGCAATGTCTTGCCTGAGTTTGAGCAGCTCGGCTTTTTCGTCGGCCAGCACCGGCATTGCAAGCAAGCTTGCCAACAGGGCGGCCAGGGTTTTTTGGGTCATTATTTTTACTCTCATTACTGTGTTGTGTTCGTGTGCCATCGCGTACTTTTATAGATTCCATGCGGGTCTTATCGTTATACAGCCAGTGTGTTTTAGCTCGTCATTCCGGCATGGATGCCGGAATCCAGTGCCATGGATGGTAAGTTACCGTTGTACAAGGCCTGATTGAGTAAAAGTGCAAACCCTTAGTTTCACCTCCCTGTGACTAGATTCCGGCATCCTTGCCGGAATGACGAGCTAAAATACAGTTGTGTATAGCAATGAACTCTCCAAGTGGGAACGATACTTGCTCCTCAAATCCTCGACGTCACGCGTATCTTCAGCGGCTGCGGCATGTTCTCCGGCGGCGGTTTCGGCAACGTGAACCGCAGGTTCGGCAAGGCCGCGCGTATCGCCTGATCGACTTCCGGCTTGCCGCTGGAACCGGCCAGCTCGGCGCGGTTGACGCCACCGTCGGCGTTCACCCAAACATTCAATTGCACGCTGTAAGATGATTTGCGGGCGGGACTGTCGGCCAGCCTGTTTTGCAGTTCTTCCTCAAGGCTGCGCTTGACTTGGCCGCCATACCACAAAATCGCACTGCCGCCGCTACCGCCCAATAAACCGCGTCCGCCTTTCTTGCCGACCAGGCCGAAACCGTCCGAACCCGCCCCGCCTTC
>SCST01000067.1 GCA_004299465.1 Methylovulum sp.
GTCTTATCTCTGCATTAGATTCGTTACAACAAAATACCCAGCGGGTCATGGCGTTTTTTAGGTTACCGGATACTCACTATGCGCTTGGTAATGTATCTTAATCAATTCATGGCTCTATAA
The DNA here is from genome assembly GCA_004299465.1 of Methylovulum sp. GTDB lineage: Bacteria > Pseudomonadota > Gammaproteobacteria > Methylococcales > Methylomonadaceae > Methylovulum. Next base: position 121 of record SCST01000067.1, read on the forward strand.
TTACACCAACCCCGCCTCCTAACTCACTTTTATCTCTATTGCCGATTATGCGATTATCGTTGAACACCCAAATCCTCCTCGGCACATTAGCGGGCATACTGCTCGGCCTGGTATTTTCAAAACTCGGCCCCGATGCTGTAATAAGCCGAAACGGGCTTTACCTGAGCGGGCTGGTCGGCAATATTTTCATCGATTTGCTCAAAATGATTCTGGTGCCCTTGGTCTTTACGTCGATCGCGGTAGGTGTCGCCAATTTACGCGTGCATCAACAAATGCACCGCGTCTGGATATCGACGCTGGCATTCTTTGTATTTTCAATGGCTATCGCCATCCTGCTCGGACTCAGCGCGGCCAACCTGTTTGAACCGGGCAAAGGCTTAAGCCTGGATTTATTTCACGATGCCATGCAGCGCTTTGAAACCCGGCAAATGACGCCTGCCGAATTTACCGTCAAATTCTTCCACGGCCTGTTTGTCAACCCCTTTGCCGCGTTGGCGGACGGCAATGTCTTGGCGATTGTGATTTTTGCGCTGTTCCTGGGCATTGCGCTGGTCATCGGCGGCGAGCGTTATCGCAACATCCTGGTGCTGCTGCAGGAAACGCTGGAACTTACGCTACGCATCGTCGGCTGGATCATGCGCCTGGCCCCTGCCGGCATCATGGCGCTGCTCGCCCAGTTGGTCGCCACGCAAAACCCGGCATTATTAAGCAGTCTCGCCAAATTTGTCACGGTTGTGCTGGGCACGACACTGCTGCACGGCTTCGTCGTATTGCCGCTGATCCTGTTCATTATCACCGGCATAACGCCGCTGCATTTCCTCCGCAACGCCCGTGAAGCGCTGCTGACCGCCTTCGCGACCAGCTCCAGCTCCGCGACCTTGCCGGTGACCTTGCGTTGCGCGGAGCAGCATTTACATGTCAAGCCCGATATTGCCGGTTTTGTCATCCCCTTGGGCGCGACCGTCAATATGGACGGCACCGCGCTGTATGAAGCCGCCGCGGCTTTGTTTGTCGCTAACCTGATGGGTGTCGAGCTTAATCTTGCCCAGCAATTGATCGTGTCTGCGACGGCAATGCTGGCCGCTATCGGCGCTCCGGGAATTCCCAGTGCGGGTATGGTGACTATGGTCATGGTCTTGCAATCGGTTGGCCTGCCGGCCGAAGCCATCGCGATCCTGTTGCCCGTTGACCGGCTGCTCGATACCGTACGCACGATGGTCAATGTTGAAGGCGATATGGTTGGCAGCCTGGTCGTACAAAAAATAACCCGGCCAAACAGGCCGGATTGAAACACTTCGCCGCATCGACTCTGCCACTCTACCTGTGAAGAAAAACCTATGACCCTGCCACCGCTAAACAACCACGACATTTATGACGACACGCTTAAGCAATTGCTGCTCGAGGTCTCTGATTTGCGCCGGGAAATTGAGCAGAATGCGCTCGATCGCCTGCAAAAATACAAGGCGAATTACCACGCCGGCGTATTTAACCGTAGCGCGGGCAATCTCGCGCATTACCTGGCATTACGGCAGTTTGACCTGCGCCATTTACAGGACCGGCTGGCCCAGGCCGGCCTGTCGTCGCTGGGCCGCTCGGAAGCCTCGGTGTTATCGACGCTCGATGCCGTCATCGATGTGTTAAAACGGGCCACCGACAAGTCATACTTGCCTGACGACAAAAATCCCAGCGAATACGGCTTCAACCGCGGGCTGCAATTATTGGATCAACACAGCATCGAATTATTCGGCCCATTTCATAAGCACAGCAAAGTCCATGTCATGGTCACACTGGCGACGGAAACCGCATGGCATTACGAGCTGATCCTGGCGTTGCTGAAAAAAGGCATGACCTGCGCCAGGATCAATTGCGCCCACGACGATCCGGCACTTTGGCGACGTATGATCCGGAATATCCGCCGTGCCGAAACGGAAACGGGCAAAATCTGCCGCATCCTGATGGATCTTGCCGGTCATAAAATCCGCACCGGCGCGATTGAGCTGGGTCCGCCGGTGCATCACATCAAACTGAAAAAAGACCGTTACGGAAAAATCATCGCCGCCGAGCCATTAATCCTGACCACGAACAGCGTGCAAGAGCCGCAAACGACCGATGACATGAGCGCCCTGTTTCGCGTATCCATTCCTGGAACACTCCATAAACGGCTCAGCCCCGGATGCCGCCTAGAATTTATCGATGCCCGGCACAAACAACGCTATTTGCAAATAGAGCGCGCTATTTCCGACACGGAATGGCTGGCAGGCTGCAACCAGAGCAGCTACCTGTTGTCCGGCTGTGAATTAACGCTGCTTGAGCCGGGAATGAATGATACCGACAAGGCGGATAAATACCCATTGGGGATATTTGTCGGTGAACCGCTGGACATACGCCTGTTCAAGAATGATGTGCTGTTGCTGACTGAAAACGATATTGTCGGTGCGCCCGCTGAATTTGATGAAAACGGCACGCTGATAAAGCCTGCGCAAATCGGTTGTACATTGTCATCTTTCAGCACTAAATTAAAAATCGGCCAACCGGTCTGGATAGACGACGGCAAACTGGGCGCCGTCGTCGAAAGCCTTTGCGAACAAGGCGCGCTGCTGCGCGTCAACCAGGCACGCAGCAGCGGCGTGCGCATACAAAGCGATAAAGGCATTAATTTCCCCGATACCGAGCTGAATCTGTCGCCACTCAGCGAAAAAGACTTGACGGATCTTGACTTTGCCTGCGCGCATGCCGATTTAATCGGCTTTTCTTTCGTCGAAACCTTGGCGGACATGGATTATTTAATGGCCGAACTGGCCAGGCGCAACGCCAGCGACATCCCCATTATTGCCAAAATAGAAACCAATCTTGCGGTAAAGAACCTGCCCGATATTATTCTCGGCACGATAGGCCGGCATAGCCTTGGCATCATGATCGCCAGGGGCGACTTGGCCGTCGAACTCGGCAGCGCGCGCCTCGCCGAAATCCAGGAAGAACTGCTTTGGGTCTGCGAGGCCGCCCATGTTCCGGTGATCTGGGCGACGCAAGTGCTGGAATCGATTGCCAAGAAAGGCGTCCGGTCAAGGCCGGAATTCACCGATGCCGCGATGGCCGTCCGCGCTGAATGCGTGATGCTAAACAAAGGCCCGTATATATTGGATGCGATAGAAGCCTTAGTGAACGTGATGATCCGAATGCAGGAACATCAACGGAAAAAATTCTCGCGCCTGCGGGCCTTGCATTGGTAAAACGCTGGCCTGGAGCGGGCGGGGAAGCCTTGGACTTGTCGATGAAATACAATGGAACGCAGATGACTATAGAGCCGCTAATTAATTAAGAGACATATTGGAAATTTAAGTGTCGAATAGTCGGATAAAAGTTAGCAACCGATTGAGAGGTGTATGATGAATGTAGATTGGCTGGATGATGGTAGGA
>SCST01000580.1 GCA_004299465.1 Methylovulum sp.
GGTGAAATTGCTGCATTTGATATTAAGCATAATGGACAGGTACTGGTCGAAGAAGGTCGCAGAATTACCGCTAAACATATTCGGGAAATGAATAAGGCTGGTTTGACTGAAATTGAAGCGCCCAGGGAATACCTGATCGGCAAGATTTTGGGCCATAACCTGGTAGATGAATCGACCGGCGAACTGGTTGCAAATGTCAACGACGAAATTACGGATGCGCTGATAGAACGCTGCATTGAGGCGGGGATAACTGAAGTTAACACGCTGTTTGTTAATGATTTGGATAAAGGGCCTTATATCAGCAATGCGATGAGGCTGGATGTGACAAGCAATGCTTTGGAAGCATTGGTTGAAATCTATCGCATGATGCGTCCTGGCGAGCCGCCAACCAAAGAATCAGCGGAGAACCTGTTCCAGAATTTGTTTTTTACTGACGATAGATATGATTTATCAACCGTCGGCAGGATGAAATTCAATCGCCGCTTAGGGCGAGAGGAGACGACAGGGCCGGGGACCCTGACCAAAGAAGACATTATTGATGTGCTGAAAGAGCTGATTAATATCCGCAACGGTAACGGTAATGTCGATGATATTGATCATCTAGGCAACCGGCGTGTGCGTTCTGTTGGCGAAATGATCGAAAATCAATTCCGTGTCGGCTTGGTAAGAGTCGAGCGCGCCGTTAAGGAGCGTCTGACCTTAGCCGACTCAGAAGGCTTGATGCCACAGGAAATCATCAATGCAAAACCGGTTTCTGCCGCGGTAAAAGAGTTTTTCGGTTCCAGCCAGTTGTCCCAGTTTATGGATCAAAACAATCCATTATCGCAGGTGACCCATAAGCGCCGTGTTTCTGCGCTCGGTCCCGGCGGTCTAGCCAGGGAGCGCGCAGGGTTTGAGGTTCGGGACGTACATGCAACGCATTATGGCCGGGTTTGCCCTATTGAAACGCCTGAAGGACCGAATATCGGCCTGATAAACTCTTTATCTGTTTATGCACGCACCAATAGTTACGGCTTCTTGGAAACGCCTTACCGAAAAGTAGTAAACGGTATAGTGACCGATCAAGTTGATTATTTATCGGCCATCGAAGAAGGTGAGTTTGTTATTGCTCAAGCCAGTGTTGCTGTCGATGAAAACGGTAGGCTGGTAGAAGGCCTGGTATCCTGCCGCCATAAAGATGAGTTTGCGTTGGCGATGTCCGATACCGTGCAGTACATGGACGTATCCTCGAAGCAAATTGTTTCGGTTGCTGCGTCTATTATCCCATTCCTGGAGCATGATGATGCTAACCGGGCCTTAATGGGATCAAACATGCAGCGCCAAGCCGTTCCTACACTAAGGGCTGAAAAACCGCTAGTGGGCACGGGTATGGAAAGAACGGTTGCAAAAGATTCCGGTGTGACGGTGGTCGCCGCGCGCGGTGGCAGAATCGAAGCGGTTGATGCCGCCAGGATCGTTGTGCGTGTCAATGATACGGAGACCGAAAGCGGCAGGCCGGGTGTTGATATTTACAACCTGATTAAGTACACGCGTTCGAATCAAAACACGTGTATCAACCAGAAGCCCTTGGTAAAACCGGGCGACTTGGTTAATGCCGGCGATATTATGGCCGACGGTCCATCTACGGATATGGGCGAACTGGCACTGGGCCAGAATATGCTGGTTGCCTTCATGCCTTGGAATGGTTATAACTTTGAAGACTCTATCCTGGTTTCCGAGCGCGTTGTCAAGGAAGACCGTTTTACGACCATCCATATAGAAGAAAAAACCTGTGTAGCACGTGATACCAAGCATAGTCCTGAAGAAATTACTGCCGACATCCCCAATGTCAGCGAGGAAGCTTTAGCCAAATTGGATGAGTCAGGTATTGTTTATGTTGGCGCCGAAGTTAAAGGCGGCGATATTTTGGTGGGTAAAGTTACTCCAAAAGGCGAGACGCAATTAACGCCGGAAGAAAAATTACTGCGAGCAATTTTTGGTGAGAAAGCCGCTGATGTAAAAGATACCTCGCTACGTGTCCCCGGCAGTATCGAAGGAACGGTTATTGATGTCCAGGTATTTACCCGTGATGGCGTAAAGAAGGACAAACGGGCGCTGGATATTGAGCAGGAAGAAATCAAGCGCTATAGAAAAGACCTGGATGACCAACTGAAGATTCTTGAAGATGATATTTTCATGCGGGTTGCCAAGCTGTTATCAGGCAAGATTGCGTTGTCGGGTGCGGGTCAGTTAAAAGCGGGCGCAGAAATCACTAAGGATTACCTGGACAGCATAAAACGTTCGGAGTGGCTCAAAATCAAAATGAAAGATGAAGATATTAATCTTCAGCTGGAAACGGTTGTGGCTCAAATAGAGCAGCAACGCAAAGATTTTGATGAGAAATTTGAAGTCAAGCGTAAAAAAATTACCATGGGTGATGATTTGGCGCCGGGTGTGCTGAAAATGGTCAAGGTGTACCTGGCGGTTAAAAGACGTATACAGCCTGGCGATAAAATGGCGGGTCGTCATGGAAATAAAGGTGTTATTTCGATGATCAGGCCAATTGAAGATATGCCGTATACCGCTGACGGTAATCCTGTTGACATTGTTTTAAACCCGCTGGGCGTACCTTCCCGGATGAACGTCGGCCAGGTTCTCGAAACCCATTTAGGCTGGGCTGCGAAAGGTTTGGGTATAAAAATTGGTAAGATGCTGGAAGCGAAAGCAAAAGTAATCGAGATCAGGGAATACCTGGATAAAATCTATAACAGCAGCGGCCGCAAAGAAGACCTGGATTCGTTTTCAGACAAAGAAATACTGGAAATGGCGGCTAATTTGGTGGCTGGCGTACCTATGGCGACTCCTGTTTTCGATGGCGCCAGCGAAGAGGATATTCGTACGATGTTGAAGTTAGCCGATTTACCTGAGCATGGACAAATCACGCTTTATGACGGCTTGACAGGCGAACCGTTTGAGCGGGAGGTCACGGTAGGCTATATGTACATGTTGAAATTGAACCACTTGGTTGACGATAAAATGCATGCGCGTTCAACAGGCCCTTATAGTCTTGTCACTCAGCAGCCGCTGGGTGGGAAAGCGCAATTTGGCGGCCAGCGCTTTGGTGAAATGGAAGTCTGGGCGCTTGAAGCTTATGGCGCTGCGTATACCTTGCAGGAAATGCTTACTGTTAAATCGGACGATGTGACAGGCAGGACGCGCATGTATAAAAACATAGTCGACGGTGATCATAAAATGGAAGCGGGTATGCCTGAATCGTTTAACGTTTTAATAAAAGAAATCCGCTCATTGGCTGTCAATATAGAATTAGAGCGTGAATAAACATATAGTTTATTGTTGCTAACTGATAGCCTGTTCCAGGCTATGCCGGCAAGTATTTAAAGAGGACAAGCTCTTGAAAGATTTAATGAACTTCTTAAAACGTCAAGGTCGCGCTGATGACTTCGATGGGATTAGTATTGGATTAGCCTCGCCTGACATGATTCGTTCCTGGTCTTATGGCGAAGTGAAGAAACCGGAGACAATTAATTACCGTACTTTTAAGCCTGAGCGCGACGGTCTATTTTGCGCCAAGATTTTTGGTCCGGTCAGTGATTATGAATGTTTGTGCGGCAAATATAAAAGACTAAAACACCGTGGAGTTATTTGCGA
>SCST01000581.1 GCA_004299465.1 Methylovulum sp.
AGAAAAAACCGGAATCCACATGATCCCACGGCAGGCCGTCACTTTCCGACGCATGGTGAAGATTGTGCAAATGCGTCGTGACCGAAGGCAGGGCAAAGCCGACATGATCTGCAGGCAATTGATTGTAACGGCGGATCAGGACAGGCTCGCCGTAACGGGCATGAAATGTTTCGCCCGGCACATTACCGTTAAAACCCCAAACCTTCGTCGTTGGTAAGGCGCTATGATATTGAAAATCAAATTCCCGCAAGACCTGGATATAAATTTTCTGCGGTACAAACTCGCTATAGCGCTGATGCCGTAAAGGGTCAATAGGCGGGTCCAATGGAAAATCAATAGACTGGGCAACCGGGATAATCAGCAGCGGATCAACGAAAGGCGTCAGGTTAAAATCATGCGAGCCGGGATCATCCTGGTCTAGCGTTAAGTTATCCGGCGTGCATAAATCGCCGACGATATCGCCGACACCGAAAGCTTGCTGGGATGCTGCCAAACCGGCCCCTGCAGTTGCAAGACCCAGTTTAAGCAGGTTTCTTCTCGATGTATTAGTCATAATTTAATACTTTCCTCTAGATAAAATTTTAGAGTAACTATGCAATCTCACTTCGCAAGAGACCTGGTTTTGCCGTCATGTCTACTTGGTACCTGAGTAAGCGCCTGGTATTCTTCACTCCGCCCGGCTGGCAAGGGCACTGAATAGTTACGAATTATGTAATAAACTTAATACCGAAACAGACAGGTCACGGTCTTTATTAATTTTCCAAGATGATTTCACAATAACGCTAAGACCAAACCTCTTCAATTTCCTGCAGATAAAGCATTACTCCCGATTAACCATCAGTCCTATAAAAACCGGTCAATGACAGTGAGGCCTGCCCTTATTGCAAAAAACCGTGAAGTAGCCCGCATTTTCCAGATGTAAAACCGCGTGTGTTTACACATTTTTAAAAAAACTAAAAATCATAGAGGCTATGACTCCCTGGTATTAATCACCGGTCCACAGCATCCGCCACTACCGGACAGCCTAATGTTTGATGACATCGTAGGGCTTGATTTCATTAGCTTTAAAAATGAATGCAATAACTATGATTTTTTATTTTCCGCCTTTATTGACCGCCCCAATTACCCCCTCCCCGCTTTAGCGTAGCAACTATGTGGAGCGCATATTTTATTGTTTCCACGACAACATTAGCGGCGATCAGCCCTCTTTTGTATGTACAAATACTTAAAAAACACCTGCCTATTAAAGTCCATGCCCTGGCCGATGTTAAAAAAATCGAGCTAAGCCTTTATTGGCGCGACCGTGATCTTGTGGCGCAGGACGCCGGCCACCAGTGGCTTAAGGAGTCGATTAAAGAGATGTTCGCACAAGACGGCCTTGAGGATGTAGAGAAGCTGCAATGTCCCCACGGCATAGAGGAATCGGATGCCGCGCCTGCGATTCATTGAAACAAGAAGGCGAACGCGATACCTGCGAGCAGCAATTCCCAATTTAAAACCTTAAGTTTTAACTGGTAATTCTGATCCGCCATTCAGCATGAACTGCATCAGATGCTGCCAGTTGTCAAAAGGGATAAATTGAAGCAAGGTGCGCAGGT
>SCST01000582.1 GCA_004299465.1 Methylovulum sp.
CAGGGTATCGCCTACCAACCATTCACGTCCTGCCAAGTGCGCTTCCAGCACCTTGGCAAAACGATGAAAATTGTCTTCGGTTTTGGCGATTTCATTGGCATCCGGTTCACCCAAATTCAATAACTTCTTTATCAGGCGCTCGAAAATAAAACCGCCGCAGGCTCGGCCGAAATGGCCGGTTTGCCAGAATTGCCAACGGCTGATGTCCGCTTGAATAACCGGGTTTGACGGCCACAACGAATTGTCTGGCACTTTGGAGCAGAGGTACTGCATAATGGCATTCGACTCCCATAACACAAAATCGCCGTCTATCAATATAGGCATCATGTGATTGGGGTTCAGGTGCAGAATATCCGCATGCATTTGCTCGCCTTTGCTTAAATCGACAACTTGAAGCTCGCATGCCAAATCCAGGTGATGCAAGACGGCAACGACCCGGCGGGAATTCGGGGATATCGGAAAATAATACAGTTTCATAAAAACGCCTCTATGGAAGATGTTGTATTTGTCACTTGCAATTAGCAAGTGGTATAAGTTTACACACAAACTTGTTTTTTACAAGTGACTATAATTTTTACTATTGATGAAAACAGAAGAACACAGCTACCGCTCCCCCTGCCCGCTGTCCAAGGCGCTGGATTTAATCGGCGACAAATGGAGCCTGGTCATCGTGCGCGATATGTGTCTCGGCAAAAAAAAATACTGCGATTTTCAAAGCTCACCCGAAGGCATTCCCAGCAACATCCTCGCGAATCGCCTGCGCCAACTCGAAGAGCACGGCATTATCAAGAAACAGCCGTACCAGGAAAAACCGTTGCGTTATGACTATTTCCTGACCGCTAAAGGCGCCGATTTATTGCCTGTATTACAAGCGCTGGTGCGCTGGACGCAAAAATACGACCCGGATTGCCTGACGCCGCCCATCGATTTTTTCGAGATTAAACCGAAAGATTTGCTGGATTAAATCATTCCAAATCTTGAGCCAATGCGGGTACAGGTATCGCACAGGGCTGAGGCCGGAAAATAAAATTGAACAGTGATTAATTTTTTGATTATAGTACCTCCCACCAAGGCAATATTTAATATCTGCTAGAATGTCCAAAGGAGGAAACTTAATGCTGAAAAAACTATTACACTGGCTGCTGGCCTTTATCTATAACATCGAAGTCAAGGGCATGGACAATTACCACAACGCTGGAAAGCGGGTATTGATCATTGCCAACCATACGTCATTTTTGGATCCGTTATTGCTGGGCGTATTTTTACCCGACGACATCACATTCGCGATCAACACGCATATTTCCCAGCGTTGGTGGTTAAAACCTTTTTTAGGTCTTTCCCATGTCTTCCCGATGGACCCCACGCAGCCTTTATCACTAAAAAACCTGATCCATCACCTGCAGCATAACGACAGTAAAACGGTTATTTTCCCTGAAGGCCGTATCACTGCGACCGGCTCTTTAATGAAGATTTATGACGGTACCGGCATGGTTGCCGATAAATCGGGCGCCGCCATTTTACCGATACGCATTGAAGGCGCTCAATACACGCATTTTTCCAAATTACGGAATATTGTCCGCCTGCGTTTTTTTCCTAAAATCACGATCCAGATTCTGCCGCCGACACATATTGCCGCGCACAAGGAACTTTCCGGCAAAAATCGCCGTAAATACAGCGGCCATGTGCTGGCCGATATGATGACCGATATGATGTTCGCCACCAGCCATTACCGGCAAAGCATTTTTTCCAGCCTGCTTGAAGCCAGGAAAATACACGGTTGCCGGCATACCGTCGCCGCAGACCTTGATCGCGTCCCGTTATCTTATGACCAACTGATTACCCGCACGATTGCTGTCGGGAACGCTTTAAAAAAAATCACCGAAGCCGGCGAGCATGTCGGGATTTTTCTGCCTAACTCCGCGAAAACATTGTGCGTTGTTTTAGGCCTGCAATTACATGGGCGGATACCGGTCATGCTGAATTATTCAACGGGTGCCGCCGGTATGATGTCCGCCTGCCAAACGGCAGTAGTCAAAACCGTGCTGACATCCCGCCGCTTTATTGAACTGGGTAAATTGTCCGAAGAAGCCGACTATCTGGCCAAGCAAACGACGCTGGTATACCTCGAAGATTTAGCCGCCGAACTATCGGCATTCGACAAATTCAAGGCACTGTTACAAAGCAAATCGGCCAATTATTGGTACAAACACGATCAATACAGCCCGGACAGCCCGGCGGTTGTGTTATTTACTTCCGGCTCCGAAGGCACGCCCAAAGGTGTCGTCCTGTCACATAGCAATATTCTTGCCAATCACAGGCAAATTGCCGCGCGCATCAGCTTTACGCCACAAGATGTCGTGATCAATTTCCTGCCGATGTTTCATTCGTTCGGCTTTACCGTCGGCACCTTGCTGCCCGTTCTTAACGGCATGACGACATTCTTTTATCCGACACCGCTGCACTTTAGCGTGATTCCTGAAATCGCTTATGAAATCAATGCGACGATCATGTTCGGCACCAATACCTTTTTAGCCGCTTACGGCAAAAAAGCCCATGCCTATGATTTTTATGCGCTGCGTTATGTTGTTGCCGGCGCGGAAAAACTGCAGGAAAGTACGCGCCAGTTATGGGCCGATAAATTCGGTATCCGTATCCTGGAAGGCTATGGCGTAACTGAAACCGCACCTGTCGCATCGGTTAATACGCCGATGGACTTTAAGGCAGGCACGGTCGGCCGCCTGATGCCTAATATGCGTTACCGGCTGGAACCCGTCGAAGGCATTAGCGATGCCGGGAAACTGCATGTCAAAGGACCGAATATCATGCTCGGTTACCTGCTAGCAAATGCTCCCGGCAAACTGGTTCCGACGGCATCCATTTACGGCCAGGGCTGGTATGACACCGGCGACATCGCCCATGTCGATGATGACGGATTTATCAGCATCCGCGGGCGCAGCAAGCGTTTTGCCAAAATCGGCGGTGAAATGGTCTCATTGACCGTTGTTGAGCAACTGGCCGCCAAAGCCTGGCCGGAAGCCCACCATGCCGCCGTCAGCCTGCCCGATGCCAAAAAGGGCGAGCAGATTATCCTGCTGACCACACAAAAACAGGCGACTGCGAGTGAATTAGCGACTGCATCCATCGGCGTCGCCGCGATCAGCCTGCCTAGGAAAATCCTGGTCGTCGATGCCATTCCGGTAATGGCTACAGGTAAGGTAAATTATCCGGCGGTAACGGAGTTAGCCGCCGCCAGGGCTGTTGGAGACTGAAATCGACACGATCATCAGCTTGCAAAAATCAAGACCATAAGTCTGTCAGCTGTCTGCAGATATAAAACACCCTTAATCCGACAATAAAGGCCCAAGCACGATGAACAAACAAATTTACCCGCTATTGATTGCACAATTTTTATCCGCGTTTGCCGATAATGCCGTTTTGTTCACCGTGATTGCCATCGTGATGCAATCCGCACATTCGGAAAGTTGGTATATCCCCGCCGTGCAAAGTTCATTCACTGTTGCTTATGTGCTGCTTGCACCCTGGACAGGTGAAATTGCCGACACCCATTCCAAGTCGAGAGTGCTGCTGATAGCAAACCTGATTAAAGCCATCGGGGCCGCGTTATTGCTGGTAAAAACAGAACCGGTCCTCGCCTACAGTATAGTCGGCATCGGCGCCGCTATTTATAATCCCGTCAAATACGGCATTCTGCCTGAGCTGGCTGAACACAAGCACCTGGTTAAGGCCAATAGCTTGATGGAAGGCTCTACCATTTTGGCTATTCTGCTGGGTATGATGGCGGGGGCCAAAATTGCCGATTATTCGACGCAATGGGCATTAGCAGGCTGCGTCGCGCTGTTTATCATTTCTGCATTATTCACGGTATTTTTGCCAGTCGGCGCCGTCAGGAAAGCGGCCAAAGGCTCAAAGATCATCGCTTTCGGCAAGGAAATAGCGCAATTTTTTACCTTGCCACGTTCTTCATTCGCGCTACTGGGAGGCGCTTTGTTCTGGCTGGCGGCGGCCACATTGCGCGTCATCCTGATTGCCTGGGCGCCGCTGATTTTATTATCGAAAAATGCGACAGAAATTGCTGAACTGACCTTGTTCCTGGCTATCGGCATCATTCTCGGCTCGGCTCTGGTGCCGCAACTGATTCCACTGGAAAAATTGCGCCGCGCGAGGATTCCGGCTTATTTAATGGCCGTCTTCATTATCGGGCTGGGTTTAGCAGACAGCATCTGGCCCGCCCGTATCGCGCTGCTTTTAATAGGCATGATGGGCGGCATGTTTATCGTCCCTGTCAATGCCATATTGCAGGAACTGGGCAAGGAAAGCATCGGTAGCGGACGCGCCGTGGCGTTGCAGGGATTCTTCAATAATATTGCGATGCTGGCAGGCGTAGGCTGCTATACCTTTGCGGCATCAAAACATAACGACCCTGTGATTTCGATGATGGTGTTGGGTTTTCTCGTGGTTATCGGCACTTTTTTGGTGTCGCTGGGTTTACGGCGTCATCCAGACACCTCCCAAAGACATTATCGCCATGCCTCGTAATGTGGACAAAGGGGGTCGGCAGGTGTCTTTACTTTGCTCAAGCCTGCACTGGACCGGACCCCATCCAGCCGCGTATAAAATGCCTGGCTAATAAAACCACACTGTCTTCAACATCGTTGACGCCGACCGCCCCCAGGGTACCGTTCAACGACAATACACAAACCCCATGGACGCCCGCCCACAAGGTGCGGGCTGCATGTTTCCTGCCGGCTTCAGGGCAATTCCGGTCAAGTTGTGCAAACTGCGCTTCCACCAGGCCGAATACGGCTTCGATTTTTGCCTGGTACCATAGTGGGATCGGGGTGTCTTCAGGCAAATGATAATCAAAAATCAGGCGCCAACGGTTAAGATGCTGTCTCGCGTAACTCAAATATGCTTTGGCAAAGGCTTCAATACCTAACGCGCCAGTACAGTCTCGTGTTTGTTCTAAATGCGTAGCGATATGATCCAAAGTTCGCGCGTTGATATGCAAAACCAGGTCAGCCATATTGTCGAACACCATATAAATACTGCCTACGGTATAACCTATCTGCCCGGCAATCTTACGCACGGTTAATGCCGACCCGCCCTGTTCGGCAACAATCAATTCCGCCGCGGACAGGATCATGGCTTTTATTTCTTCCTGGCTGTGTTCGCTTCGTCTAGCCATGTTTACTGATGCCTCACGCTCTAAAAAGTATCAAAGTACCCCAGATTCATTGCGGTTTCATTGTGTATTAATTGTTTCATAAGTGCTTGCCGAACTCATTTAACGAAGACGGCCATTTCTTGTGCAAGCACTTATGAAACAATTAATAATCATGAGGATTTTGCCGGTCGAGTTCACGTCCAATAGAAAATCAGGATTGCGACCAGGCAACAGGCAAATGCCGCCGATACTTAGACATCAAAACACCGATGGATAAAGGTGCTGTGATGATGGATGAATTGCTTATTAAAGGTTGGCGAAGCGGACGGGGCTCGAACCCGCGACCACCGGCGTGACAGGCCGGTATTCTAACCAACTGAACTACCGCTCCGTTTTTAGAACCCAGCATTCTATAAGTTTTTTATTTTTAGTCAAGCATTATCAGCGCATTTAATGAAAAATCAACGCAACTTAGAAAACACACCGGCGTCATTTATGCGATACTAAGCGGCTTACAATTTTATTACCCAGAACATCATAATTTTAACAAGGAGCAACATCATGACCGCACTGGTTGGCATCATCATGGGTTCAACCTCTGATTGGGAGACTATGCGCTTCACAGGGGAAACGCTGGACAAACTCGGCGTCCCCCATGAGATTGAAATTGTCTCAGCACATCGAACCCCCGATAAATTATTCCATTACGCTGAAACAGCCGAGACCAGAGGCCTGGAAGTCATTATCGCCGGTGCCGGCGGTGCGGCGCATTTACCGGGTATGACCGCGGCAAAAACCGCCATCCCGGTATTAGGCGTACCCGTGCAATCGAAGACATTAAACGGCATGGATTCTTTACTGTCTATCGTGCAAATGCCCGCAGGCATCCCGGTCGGCACACTCGCGATAGGCAAAGCCGGCGCTATCAACGCCGCATTGCTGGCTACCGCCATTATTGGCAATAAACACGCCCATTACCGGGATGCATTGCAAATTTTCAGGCAAGCGCAAACGGAATCCGTGCTAAGCCATCCTGACCCGAGAAAGGCCGAAAACGCCGCAATTTCCGGAGAGATTTTATGAAACCTGGCATGAGAGTCGGCATACTCGGCGCAGGACAGCTCGCCCGGATGATCGCGTTAGCCGGTTATCCGCTAGGACTGGAATTCATCTTTCTTGATCCGTCGGCAGATGCCTGCGCCAATAAATTGGGCGAACATTTGCACGGGGACTATAGCGATCCCGGATTGCTTGCCCAACTTGCAGAACGTGCGGATGTTGTCACTTACGAGTTTGAAAATGTTCCTGCCGATGTCGCCGGCTTCCTGTCTGCGCACACACAGGTATATCCGTCACCAAAAGCGCTGGCAATCGCGCAGGATCGCTTGATCGAAAAAAAATTCTTCCACGACATCGATATTCCCACGCCAGCTTATGCAGCGCTAGACAGTCTTGAACACCTGGAACTGGTCATGCCGGCTATCGGCTATCCCGCCATTTTGAAAAGCCGGACCCAAGGCTACGATGGCAAAGGCCAGTCCGTCTTGAAATCCGCCGATGACTTGAGCGCCGCATGGAATATCCTTGAAGGTGCGCCGGCAATTGTTGAAGCCTTTGTACCTTTTAAGCGCGAAGTCTCTATTATCGCCGCGCGCAGTGTGTCCGGCGCGGTGGTTTTCTATCCCCTCTCTGAAAATTGCCATCGCGGCGGCATCTTGCGCGTTTCGGAAAGTAAGGAACAGGATCCCATGCAACAGCAAGCCGAGACTTATGCCTCGCGTTTAATGGCAGCGCTGGATTATGTCGGCGTGCTGGCGCTGGAATTGTTCGACGTTGACGGTCAATTGATTGCCAATGAGTTCGCGCCACGCGTACATAATTCCGGCCATTGGACTATTGAAGGCGCGGAAACCAGCCAGTTTGAAAACCACTTGCGGGCGATACTGGACCTGCCGCTAGGTTCGACAGCCGCTATCGGTAAAGCCGCGATGGTCAATTTTATCGGCGGCCTGCCCGATACAAAACAGGTCTTGACTATTCCCGGCGCGCATTTACATTTATACGACAAAGCGCCGCGCAAAGGCCGTAAAGTCGCTCACGCAACAATCCGCGCGGAAACCGCCACGCAATTATCGACGCAGGTCGAAAAACTTGCAGCGCTGGCCAGCCAGGTTAATGACAGTTAAATATCGGCTTGGACGTGCATCAACGGCAACGCTTTTGACTATAATCAAGCAACCCGTTGCAGCGAACCGGTTTGTATTTTAACGAATTAACAATTGCCACACCGGAATACCCTCACACAGTGATTTTTACAGGCAAAAATTCTTGTGATATTCTAGGGATTACAATTTTATTACACAACAACAAGGATGTTTGTTGTTTTATTAAGCAGGGAATCACCATTACGAGAGAATCATGACAGAGCCAAGCACTATGCTATCAACTGTGCAGGAAGTAATCACTGCCCTCAAGGATAAACCCGGCGCACTTTTACCCATACTGCACGGCATTCAGGATGCACTAGGCTATATCCCTGCCGATAGCGTTCCCGTTATCGCCAAAGCCCTTAACCTGTCCCGTGCCGAAGTGCATGGCGTCATCAGTTTCTATCATTACTTCCGCGACACACCACCCGGCAAACATACGATACACCTGTGCCGTGCCGAATCCTGCCAGGCTATGGGCGCGAGCCGTCTGGAAGCGCATGTCAAAAGCAAACTGGGCATAGATTTTCATGACACCACCGAAGACGGTCAATTTTCGTTGGAACCCGTTTATTGCCTGGGCAACTGCGCCTGTTCGCCGGCCATGCAAATCGGCCATGACATTTATGGACGCGTCTCTGCAAGCGCTTTCGATGACATTATCAACGAACTGGAGAAATCGGCATGAGCACCACTATTTATGTCCCATGCGATTCAAGCGCCGTCTCTTTAGGCGCGGACCGCGTCGCTGCAGCCATCGCCGATCAAGCCCGGCAACGCGGCATAGCCGTCAATCTCGTCCGCAACGGCTCGCGCGGCATGTATTGGCTGGAACCGCTGCTTGAAGTAGCTACCGAT
>SCST01000068.1 GCA_004299465.1 Methylovulum sp.
TGTTCTTGCCGGCATTACCGCGGCGTGGGGGATCATTGTCTACAAGCCTGAGTTGCAGCAACAAACACCGGCTATCGAAGCGCCGTTGGTGAGCGTCATTACCGTAGCGCCGCAAACGCTACGCCTGGATGTGCATTCCCAGGGCATTGTCAAGCCCAGGACCGAAATCGACCTGGTGCCGGAAGTGGCCGGTAAGATTATCCAGTTACATCCGGGATTTTTCTCCGGCGGTTTCTTTGCCAGGAACGATGTGCTGATGACGGTGGATCCCCGCGATTATGATTATGCGCTTACCGAGGCCGAAGCCCGCATTGCCGAAGCCCAGCGGCAACTTATCTCGGAACAGGCGCAGGCCGAGCAAGCCCGTAACGAATGGCGAACGCTGGGTGACGGCAAGCCGACGCCGCTGGCTATGCGCGAACCGCAATTGGCCGAAGCACGCGCAAAACTGAAGGCTGCCGAGGCGGAACTGGCCAAAGCCAGGCTTCAACGCAGCCGTTGTGAATTACGCGCGCCTTTTAGCGGCAGGGTGCATGAGAAAAACATGGGGCTGGGCCAATATGTCCAGCCGGGTGAAAAACTGGCGCGGATTTATTCCACCGATGCCGCCGAAATCCGTTTGCCGCTGGCTACCGATCAACTGGGTTTCCTGGATTTGCCGCTAGGACTGATCGACAGTGGAGCCGGCGGCCCAAAGGTCACGTTAACGGCTGAGCTTGCCGGCAAGCCGGTAAGCTGGGCTGCGCGCATCGTGCGCACGGAAGGCGTCATGGATGACGCCAGCGGGCAATTGTATGCGGTCGCCGAAGTCATCGATCCTTACGCACAGCAAAACCATCAACCGCCGTTGCTGGCCGGGTTGTTTGTCAAGGCTGTCGTACACGGCAAGGAACAGCGGGATTTATTTGTATTACCGCAAAGCGCGGTCAATGTTTCCCACGACGCTATGCTGATAGATGCGGAGCAACGCTTGCATATCACGAAACTGGAAGTATTGCGCGATGAGCAGGGGCGCGTGCTCGTGAACGGCGGTTTAAGGGCAGGGGACAGGCTGGTCACTGCCGGCATCCAGGTGCCGGTGGAGGGCATGAAGGTCAGGATAGATGAATATCTCCAGGCATCCCAAGGCGATCAGCAATGATGGAAGCGCCAGCCGACCGCCCGGATATACTGGCCTGGTTCGCCGCCAATCCGGTCGCCGCCAACTTGTTAATGCTGTTGATCCTGGCCGGCGGCTTGTCCAGTTATGCCTTCATAGATACTGAAGTGTTCCCGCGCTTTAGCCCGCATGTCATTGAAGTCAACGCCTTTTACCCCGGCGCGGGTCCATTGGAAATCGAGGAATCGGTGTGTGCGCGCATTGAAGAAGCCATTTTCGATGTGCCCGGCGTCAAGCGCTTGAATACCGTAATCTTCCAGGCCGAATGCCTGGTCAAGGCAGCCGTGTTGCCCGATTATGACAAGGAACAAGTCATGAACGCGGTACGCGGACGGGTTCAGGCCATTCAGCGGCTGCCGAAAGGCTTGGAAAAAATCGACGTGCGCCCGGCCGTTCGCGACGGCGACGACGGCGTCATCTGGATCGCATTGCACGGCCCGACCGACCCGTTGACGCTAAAACGCTACGGCGAGCATATTCAGCAGCAATTGGCCGCAATACCGGGAGTGAGCAGTGCGCGTAATTACGGCGATATTCCCTATGAAATCGCTATCGAAGTGTCATTTGCCAAATTGCGGCAGTATCGCTTATCGTTGCATGAGGTTGCCGAAGCCATGCGCCGCGCCTCCATCGATTTACCGGCCGGACTGGTCAAAAGCCCGGCCGGTGA
>SCST01000583.1 GCA_004299465.1 Methylovulum sp.
GCAAAAGTCGCGATTAACGCCGCCGTACCGCCCAAGGCGCCGAGCTCGTCACGCGCCATTTGCCCGAGACTTTTCGCATCGCGCCGCGTAGACAGAAACAAGGTCACCATATCCTGCACGCAACCGCCTAATACCGCGCCGAACAGTATCCACAGGGTACCCGGCAAATAGCCGAACTGCGCCGCCAAAGTCGGACCTACAAGAGGCCCCGGCCCTGCTATCGCGGCAAAATGATGACCGAACACTATCCAGCGATTGGTCGGCGCGAAATCGTGGCCATTATTGAGCCGTTCGGCGGGCGTCGCACGCGTTTCGTCTATTACCAGCACCGTCGCGGCAATCCATGCCGCATAAAAGCGAAAAGCTATCGCATACACACACAGCGCGGCGGTGATAAACCACAGCGCATTAATATGTTCACCCCGGCTTAAGGCAATGCCGCCGACAGCCGACGCGCCGACTATCGCGATGAGTATCCAGATGATGTTTTTTTGTAAACTATTCATGAGTAATTTTGTGCAATGGTGAGATTGACTTGATTATTCTGATGCGTCATTAACACAGCCGTAGGGCGTGCCGCGCGCGCCGCCTTATGTACCCGAGTTGCCCGAACTCGCCAAGGCGCGCGCGGCACGCCCTACGGCAAAATCCTTTATTGGAGGATACGGGCAACTAACCGATGTTACGGAGGCGTTTACCAGCTCCCAATATTTTGCATTGAAAGCCACGGCTCTTCCGGCTGCAACGGCTCGCCTTTTTGCAGGAACTCTATGGAAATGGCATCCGGCGAGCGCACAAAGGCCATGCGCCCATCACGGGGCGGGCGATTAATCACGATACCTGCGTCCATCAACTTCCGGCAGGTTTGATAAATATTATCCACTTCAAACGCCAAATGCCCGAAATTGCGTCCCCCGGTATAATCTTCGGTATCCCAGTTATAGGTCAATTCCAGCAACGGCGCCTGCGAGCTTACGGCCCGTTCGGCATCCAGCGGCGCATTCAGGTAAACCAGGGTAAAGCGGTCGCTATCACTACTCATACGGTGACTTTCAATTAAGCCCAGTTTATTGCAGTAAAAATTCAGTGATTCATCCAGGTCATGGACCCGGACCATAGTGTGCAAATAACGCATAATGTTACTCCTCAGAAGTCTTTAATTGCTGATGCCTGAAACAATCGATAGTGTGGTCATTCACCATGCCTGTCGCCTGCATGTGGGCATAACATATCGTAGTGCCGACAAATTTAAAACCGCGTTTTTTCAGGTCCTTGCTCATGATGTCCGACACCTGCGTATTGGCCGGGACATCCCGCTGGTATTGCCAGTTATTATGCAAAGGCCTACCGTCAACAAAGCGCCAGATGTAACGGTCAAAACTGCCGAATTCTTGCTGGACTTTTAAAAATGCCTGTGCATTATTGACTGCCGCGTGGATTTTTAAGCGATTCCTTATGATGCCTGGATTATTTAACAGTGCAGCGATTTTTATATCGTCGAAAGCTGCAACTGCGGCAATATCGAAATCATCAAACGCTTTTCTGTAGCCTTCACGTTTTTTCAGGATGGTCGCCCAGCTCAAGCCCGCCTGTGCGCCTTCGAGGACAAGGAATTCAAACAGCAAGCGGTCATCATGCACAGGAACACCCCATTCATGATCATGGTAATGTTCTTCCAGCGGACTGGCTAAGGCCCATGCACATTTGTTCATTGACCTTATCCCTTCCGGCTTTGCTGCATTTGCAGCCTGCACATTTTCGCTTCGCGTTTCGCCAGCAACGCCCTTGCCGCATCGGCGCCAATATGCGCTTCACCGCGTTGCCTGGCTAATGTCATTTGTTTTTCGCGCTCTGCAAAGCGGGCTTTCCGGTCGCTGCTGACTTTATCATAACAATGCGGGCAACTTATGCCTTGCTGGTATTTATCGCTCGCTTTATCGGCTTCCGTGATAGGCAGCCGGCAGGCATTACACTGGTCGTAACCACCTTTTTCAAGCTGGTGGTTAACCGTTACCCGCTCGTCAAAAACAAAGCACTCGCCTTCCCACAATGTTTCCTGCGGAGGCACTTC
The DNA here is from genome assembly GCA_004299465.1 of Methylovulum sp. Taxonomy (GTDB): domain Bacteria; phylum Pseudomonadota; class Gammaproteobacteria; order Methylococcales; family Methylomonadaceae; genus Methylovulum. The sequence continues at coordinate 2,072 of SCST01000583.1, forward strand.
TTCGAGATATTTTAAGATGCCGCCTTTAAGGTGATAAACCTCGGCAAAGCCCTGTTCTTTTAAGAACGCTGTGGATTTTTCACAGCGTATGCCGCCCGTGCAAAACATCGCGACTTTTTTATGCTGTTCGGGATTGAGGTTGTCCTGCACGTAACGTGGAAATTCGCGAAAGCTCTCCATGTTGGGATTTATCGCGTTTTTAAACGTGCCGACTTTATATTCGTAGTCATTGCGTGTATCGACCAGTATGACATCAGGATCTGAAATCAGCTTGTTCCAGTCTTTAGGGCTGATGTAAGTACCGACTGCGCGTTTGGGGTCTATGCCTTCGACGCCCATAGTGACGATCTCTTTTTTGAGTTTCACCTTGGCGCGATTAAAAGGCAGGCTATCGGTGTAGGATTCTTTAGGGTCAATATCACTCAGGCGTGGGTCGGCGCGTAACCAGTCCAGCAAAGCGTTTATGGATTGACGGGAGCCGGCGACGGTCCCGTTAATCCCTTCATGAGCCAGCAGCAATGTGCCGCGAACCTGATGATCTTCCATGACATCATGCAGCGGTTGGCGCAAAGCTTTAAAGTTTTCCAGCGTGACAAATTTGTATAGCGCACAAACGACTATTTTGGGCATGGCTTATTCCTTTACTTGTAAGCTGGAACGTAAATCCAGGACAAAAAAAGGAGGCTATTATACCTAAGCAAATGTGCTTTGTCGGCTATAAAGCCGAAGGGGATTACTTGTGAGCTGCGTCGTAGGCCGCTTTCATTTCCACATAGCCGGCCAGCGCTTCTCTCAGTTTTGCTTCAGCGGGTTGTAAATCACCTTTTTCAAAAGCTTCACGAGCGATTCTCAGTTTATCATTGGATTTTTGACGTTGACGCTCAGTGAGTTCATAACGGAACTCTTTTTGCAATTGGCGGGCATCGTTAATCGCTTTAATAATTTCTTCTTTGCCGGCGCCTTTTTCAGCCAGGCTCACTGCTTCCTCTATTTTAGCAATAGTGCCTTCAGCAGCGGCCCTGACTTGCGCTGCACCTTCC
>SCST01000584.1 GCA_004299465.1 Methylovulum sp.
TCTTCAAAACGTATCGCGCTTATTCAATCGACCAGAATGTGCCGGGTTGCAAATGTTCTGATTGGCCTGTTAACTGGTTGTTGGTTAATGTGCGCAGCATTGAATAGATACGGGCCTCCGCTTGCTGCTCCTTTTCTCCCCAGTGTTCAATGCGGCCTTCGCAATAACGTTGGCGTAATCTGGTTTGGGTAGCTGCATCGTCGGCTTTTGTTAATGGAATGACTTTTTGCCAAGCCGCATCGGAAGTGCATAAAAGATTTTTAGCCCGTCGGCTGGCTGTTAAAAAGCGGTTAACCGCTTGCTTATTTTCCAACGCCCAACTTTGTTTAAACACATAACCTAAGCTGGGTACGGTATCGGTAATGCCCAGCCCTTTTAAAATACCTTTGCCGTCGATCACTTGCCTATAGCCCTGGGATTCAAGCCTGGCGGCAAAATTCCAGTACGTCAGCACGGCATCGACACGGTTTTGCTTGATTTGCTCATTAAGCAACGGCGGTGCGCCGAAAACTTTTTCGACCGACGTATTCAAGTCTACCTGTCCCTGTTTAGCCAGGGCTTGCAGCAATAACCAGTTTTTGTCCAGTTCGCCGCCGGCAATACCGAGTCGTTTACCTTGAAGGTCCTTGATTGTCCTGATGGCGCTGTTTTCCGGCACCAGTAATGCGCCGGAGGTGTCTGAATAAGGGTAAAACGTGAAATCGACGCCGGTAGCGCGTAACCGGGATACCCATATCCAATCCGAAACGATCATATCGACCGCCCCCGATTGCAGGGCGATTTTACCCGCCTCAGGATTGGCTACATGGTGTATGTCCAATTGAAAGTCTTGGAGCGGCTCGCTTTGTAATGCCGATAACTCCCAATCAACCGTGCCGGTAGCCTGGACGCCGATGCGTAAAATAGGCTGTTCGGCGGCAAAACCACCGAAAGTCGGTATCAGGCAAAGTATCATAAAAAAAATAGTATATTTCATAAAAGCAATCCAATGGTTAAGGCTCTGCCGTTAGTTAAGCGCCCAAGCCGGAAGCGCCGGTTTTACCTGTACTCCGGGTGATAAGGCTTGTTCATGTTCGCCATATTCTTAGCTATTGGCATCAAGTGTTTAGCGAGTTAGGTTGACGGGTATGCCGCCTATGCAAGAAGCTCCGGTTTCTCCAAGACCTAAGCCGACACATCAATAAAACCGTGTATGCCACGCTTGGATTTAACGGCTAGCCAGTCCTTCAGCAGCTTTAGTTCCGCGGTCTCGTGCAATGAATCCAGGCTTTGCTTGTTTTTTAGCAGGCGAAATGCCAGCGACAGTACGTTATAGCGCTCCCCGGTAATACCTGCCCGCCTTAAGCCTACTGTGTTCAGTTTATAGTGCCGTCCAGGCGATCCGCCAATCAGCATGAACGGCAGTACATCCATCGAAAGCCCCGTTGTGCCGCGTACCATCGCGAAAGAGCCGACACGGCAAAACTGATGCACGACAGCCGCACCACCCATAAAAACATTATGGCCTATTTCAACATGGCCGCCTATCGCAACATTATTGGCAAATATCGTGTTATTTCCGACACTGCAATCATGCGCTACATGGCTATTGCCCATAAAATAACAGCCCGAACCAATTCGGGTCTCAGCATTTTCCTTGCTGGCCCTGTGCGCGGTAAAACCTTCCCTGAACACATTATTGTCGCCAATACTTAGCCAGGAAACAGTTTCCGCTTTAAAGCCGGTATCCTGAGGCAATCCGCCCAGCACGGCATGTGGATGCAGGATATTGCCATTCCCCATGTTGACATAAGCCTGCACGACGGCATGTGCGCCGATAACGCAATCGGCGCCTATCTTGACATCGCCGTCAATAACGGCAAAAGGCCCTACCGTGATATTATCGCCTAACACGGCATTGTCCGAGATACAGGCGGTCGGGTGAATATGTTGTGTCATCTTGACTATCCTCTTGGATGGTATTTTGCATGGAGTTCTTTTAGCCTGGCACCGGCGATATGCGTATAAATCTGCGTTGTCGATAAATCGGAGTGTCCCAGCAATAATTGCACGACCCGTAAATCCGCTCCGTGATTTAGTAAATGTGTGGCAAATGCATGCCGCAGAGTATGGGGTGACAGTTCCTTATTAATTTCGGATTTTTTGGCATAGCGTTTGATAATATGCCAAAACGCCTGCCTTGTCATACCGCCCGCACGGTTGGTAACAAACAGGTAATCGCATTGCCGCTCCGCCAGAATGGCTTTCCTTGCCTGGTTCATATAGCCTTCCATCCAGCTCATCGCTTCCTCGCCGACGGGGACAAGCCGTTCTTTATTGCCTTTCCCGTTGATTCTGACGACGCCTTGCCTAAAGCTGATGTGCTCAAACTTCAAGCTGACCAATTCCGACACTCTCAGCCCAGTGGCATAAAGCATTTCCAGCATGGCTTTATCCCTAAAGCCGAGCGCATGGCTCACTTCGGGCGCGGCAAGCAATAAGTCGACATCGTTTTCAGAAAGCGATGACGGCAATGGCCGACCTATGTATGGCGACTCTATTAATGCGGTAGGATCGACTGTGATGCGATTTTCCCGGATGTAATATCCGTAAAAACGCCGCAAACTGGATAAGATTCGTGCCGACGACCGGTTGCTGATGCCATTTTTGTAGCGCTCGGCGATAAAGCCTGAAAGCTGCCCGTTATCAACGTCCAGCAACGATTTACCGGCCAGCCATTTGGCAAAAATGCGCAAATCACTGCGGTATGCGGACAGGGTATTTTCACTTAAGCCTTGCTCTGCCCACACCGCGTCCAGGAATTGATCAATCAAATCGTCGAAAGTCATTTCTTAAAAGCCGCTTCAAATGCCAGTAGCTGATGTTTTACCTGCATGAAATAACCTTCGGTTTGCCCGCAATAACCACCGATGCCGGACGCAGATACTACGCGATGGCAGGGAATAAACAGCGGATACGGGTTATCCCTGCAGGCATTACCGACCGCACGTGCAGCAGAAGTTATTTTTTGGGCTAATACCGAATAGCTCACAGTTTCCCCCACAGGTATTTGGCAAAGCGCATTCCAGACCGTATGCCTGTAGGCACTGCCTTGTCTCAACAAGCTCACGGGAATGGCGATATCCGGATTTGTCCAGTATTGGGCGAGATACCGCTTTATTTGATGATCACAGGAAGGCTCCTCGCCATGCTCCTGTACCCAGTCGGCTTTGGTGATAACGTCTTGCCGGATAGACAGCAGCAATCTGCCGACCGGTGTATTGAAGCTTATTAGCTCCTCCGCGCCTGAAACATTGTCTACCCATTGAATTATAAACGGCACTAAAAACCTGGCTAGTGATTGCAAGAAAAGTGAGAGGGGGGACAGCATGAAGGCAAGGCCTCCATGCCTAAAGATTATTGACTGCGATGATGAGCTGCCATCATTTTGGCATGATGGGCCTTCATAAGCTCCAACTGTTGGTTTTTAAGTTGTTCTTTTTTAGCGGGATCTTGCTCTGCCAAAATCTTGTTGGATAAATCGTGCATTTTTAATAAGTGTTCCTGAATGGCGCGGGCATGTTGGTCTTTCTGCTCCTCAGTCATAGCTCCCATCATGCCTTTACCTTGCATCGGCTTCGTAGCCGTTTGCGACGACTCGGCTGCGGAACCCGTCATGCTTAAAGGCAATAACAATAGAACAGCGGCTGATTGGTATAAATTTCTCATCGGTGTCACCTTATAAAGTTGATTGTCAACATAGAAGCTATGCGCAAGGCTAGAGATTACGCAACGGTTAAAAGTTCCTTCGGGCTATGTCATGGGGCCCTGTTAACGCCTGCCGATACCATAATAAACAATGCCGATTTTTTTAAGTAACTCAGGCGAGTACAGGTTCCTGCCATCAAAAATAACCGCATCTTTCAGCGTATTTTTTATGAATTCAAAATCGGGGCTCCAGAAATTTTTCCATTCAGTGACCACCAATAGCGCATCAGCCCCATGCAATGCCTCTTCAGCCGTTTCAACCAGGATTAAACCCGGTTTGTCGCCATAAATCCTTCTGGCTTCATGCATTGCTTCAGGATCAAATGCCTGGACTATTGCCCCGGCATCAATCAACGCTTCAAGGATGACCCGGCTAGGCGCCTCACGCATATCATCGGTTTTGGGCTTAAACGCCAAGCCCCAAAGCGCAAATGTTTTGCCTTGTATATTGCCGCCATAGTGCTTGACGACTTTATTAAACAACACTAATTTTTGCCGGTCATTAACATTTTCGACGGCATTCAGTAATTCCGACTGGTAGCCCATCAGTTTTGCCGTGCGCTCCAGTGCTTTAACATCTTTAGGAAAGCACGAACCGCCATAACCGCATCCGGGGTAAATAAATGAATAGCCGATGCGTGAATCAGACCCTATACCGTTCCTGACGTGCTCTATATCTGCCCCCAATAATTCGGCTAGATTGGCTAATTCATTCATAAAACTGATTTTAGTCGCCAACATCGCATTAGCCGCATATTTGGTTAATTCGGCAGAACGGACATCCATCGTGATGATACGTTCATGACTGCGATTGAACGGTGCATAGAGTGCTTTCAATAACTCTGCCGTTCTCGGGTTATCCGTTCCCACAATAATACGGTCCGGTTTCATGAAGTCATTAATCGCGGCACCTTCCTTCAAAAACTCGGGATTTGAAACCACATCAAAATCGATTTCCACACCACGCGCGGCCTGCACTTGCAGTACGACCTCCTTTACTTTGTCGGCGGTACCCACAGGAACCGTCGATTTATCGACGATAATACGATAACTGTCCATGTTTTCGGCAATAGATTTCGCTACCGCTAAGACATATTGCAAATCTGCGGCACCATCTTCATCGGGCGGAGTACCGACCGCTATAAATTGAAAAATACCATGATTAACAGCATCTTGTACGTTTGTGGTAAATTTTATCCGGCCGGCCTGCTGATTGTCTTTAACTAACTCCTCAAGTCCGGGTTCATAGATAGGTATGATGTCTTTTTTCAGATTATCTATTTTGAGCTGATCGACATCGATACAAACCACATCATTACCCACTTCTGCAAGACAAACACCGGTTACTAGTCCCACATAGCCTGAACCAAATACTGTTACTTTCATTTTTGCTTCCTAAAACCTGCAAATTGTTATTTAAGCGTAATTTATTACAACCATCCCTCTTGTCCAATCCTGCTCCTACCCGGCATCGTTCCGTTATTCTAAAAAAATGAATCTGTTAAGCCTTTTGCAATATTTATGCACGAGCGCATTTTACATGATTACTCCCGTCGTACTTTGGAAACGTACAACTTTGAAATAACGGCACAGCCGATAAATATTGGTATGTCCTACGCCCCGAGGCAATGGTTATAGTCATCATTCAACTTTTTTCAGCTTAAATCAATATGAATTATAATGACTAAAATTAACTCACTTTGCCAACCACATGAAATCAACACTAATTGTTAGCGCCGTACAACAACCCTGTAACAAAGACAGGCAGACCAATTTCGACCTTTCCGTCGCACAAATCCATGCAGCAGCTGCTGAACATGCCGATTTGGTTGTATTACCTGAACTGCACCTGGACCCCTACTTTTGCCAGAACGAAGATTATCATCATTTTGACCTGGCACAAGCTGTTCCAGGCCCAACTACCGAAGTTCTTGCGGCTCTTGCCAAAAAACTACAGATTGTAATCGTTTCAACCCTGTTTGAAAAAAGAGCATCAGGCCTTTATCATAATACCGCCGTTGTTTTTGACAAGGATGGCAGTATTGCAGGTAAATACAGGAAAATGCATATACCTGATGACCCCGGTTTCTATGAAAAATACTATTTCACTCCCGGTGATTTAGGTTTCAATCCGATAAATACATCCATCGGTAAGCTGGGGATTCTAATTTGTTGGGATCAGTGGTTTCCTGAAGCCGCTCGATTGATGGCCTTGGCCGGAGCAGAGATTTTAATATACCCGACAGCGATAGGCTGGGATGTTAAAGATACCGACGAGGAACAACAGCGCCAATTGGATGCGTGGATAACAATACAACGCTCGCATGCCGTGGCAAACGGTATCCCTGTTATTTCTTGCAACCGTATTGGTTTTGAACAAGCCCCAGACTCGGATAATGGCATACACTTTTGGGGCAATAGTTTTATAGCAGGCCCTCAAGGTGAAATTATCACACGCGCTGACAAATCCGATACGAACCTATTGACTTGTTCGCTGGATTGCGCAAGAACCGAGCGGGTCAGACAAATCTGGCCTTATTTGCGGGACCGCAGAATCGATGCGTATAACGATTTAACTAAGCGATTCATTGATTAATCGATCCCGGATCTATATTCTGCAGCAACAAAAAAGCCGATGGAGACATCGGCTTTTTTGTTAAATAGCGTGTACTTCTTATAAGGAATTGACTGCGTTCAATTCTTGAAACGCTTGTTCCAATCGAGTCACCATCCCTAATTCACCGGCACGTTGCCAGACGCGCGGGTCATAGTATTTTTTATTAGGTTTATCCGAACCTTCTGGATTACCGATTTGACCTTGCAAATAAGCTTCATTTTGCTTGTAATAATCCATGATACCCGCCCAAGTTGCCCATTGGGTATCGGTATCGATATTCATTTTGACAACACCATAGCTGATTGACTCTTTTATTTCATCAGCTGAAGAACCTGAACCGCCATGAAACACAAAGTTTAAAGTATTTGCCGGCACAGCGAATTTCTCAGAAACAAATTTCTGCGAATTATCCAAAATACTTGGCGTTAATTTGACATTGCCGGGCGAATATACACCATGAACATTGCCAAACGAAGCAGCAATTGTAAAACGATCACTAATTTTTATCAGGTGTTCATAGGCGTAGGCAACGTCTTCAGGCTGGGTATACAACATGGAATGATCCATGCCGCTATTATCGACACCATCTTCTTCGCCGCCGGTAACACCTAATTCAATTTCCAGCGTCATCCCCATTTTTGACATTCGAGCCAAATATTGGCCGCAAATCTCGATATTTTCTGCCAGGCTTTCTTCAGATAAATCCAGCATATGAGAGCTGAATAATGGCTTGCCTGTTTCAGCAAAATGTTTCTCACCCGCATCCAATAAGCCATCTATCCAAGGCAATAATTTCTTTGCGGCATGGTCGGTATGCAAAATAACCGGTACACCATAGGCTTCAGCTACCGTGTGTACATGTTGAGCACCGGAAATTGCCCCTAAAATTGCCGCATTCTGCCCATCCAGCTTCAGAGCTTTACCGGCAACAAATTGGGCGCCACCGTTAGAAAATTGAATAATCACAGCAGATTTGACTTTTGCCGCCGCTTCCAAGACAGCATTTATAGAACCTGTACCGATAGCATTAACTGCAGGTAACGCGAATTTATTTTCTTTAGCAATAGCGAATATTTTTTGTACATCTTCACCGGTTACGACACCCGGTTTTACTACGTCTAAAATTTTTTGTGACATTTATTGATCCTGTTTCAGTTAGTGCATTGAAGGTAATAAATTGAAAGCCATTCACAAACTTAGCTAAAAACCTTTTCCGTGAATGGCTTGAAATTATCTAACCCTCTAAACTTGCCAATCTATCAGCAAGAATTTTTTCCAATGACTCTAATGCAGTAGTGAAGCCACTAATTCCTTCCGAAAGCTTATCAGTCGCCATACGGTTTTCTTTATGCATGCGATCGAAAGCGTCTTTATCCACGACAATTTTTTCAATTGTCTTGGTCGCGACAGTTGCCGGATCTAACTTACGCGGCAATTCGGCTTCTGTTGCCTGCAATTCAGCCAACAGCGACGGCGCAATAGTTAACAAATCACAGCCTGCCAGCTCAGTAATCTCGCCGATATTACGGAAGCTTGCCCCCATAACTTCAGTCTTATAACCAAATTTCTTGTAATAATTATAGATTTCAGTAACAGACATCACGCCTGGATCTTCAGCAGGCGCATAGGAATCGCGTCCAGTATCTTTTTTATACCAGTCAAGAATACGTCCAACAAAAGGAGAAATCAGGGTAATACCGTTCTCCGCACAGGCAATCGCTTGGTGAATGCCAAACAAAAGCGTCAGGTTGCAGTGGATACCTTCTTTCTCGAGAACGGCTGCGGCCTGGATACCTTCCCAAGTCGAAGCAATTTTGATTAATACCCGTTCACGTGAGACGCCTTGAGCTTCATACATCTTAATCAGTTCCCGGCCCATAGCAATACTAGCTTCGGTATCATAAGAAAGCCGTGCATCGACTTCGGTCGATACCCGCCCAGGAATGACTTCCAGAATCTTGCATCCGAAGGAAACAGCCAAACGCTCAAAAGCAAGAGAAACGACTTTAGCTGCCGACGCATCTGCACCCAAAGTTTCTCTGGCGCCTTTCAAGGTATCGTCAACAATGCCTTGATATTGAGGCATTTGCGCAGCCGCAGTGATCAATGATGGATTAGTCGTCGCATCGTGCGGCTTAAAAGTTTCAATAGCTTGAATATCTCCAGTATCAGCGACAACAATGGTGACATCTCTTAATTGCTCAAGTAAATTTTTTCCCATAAACAATACCTTAATTATTTTAATATTTAAAAATCTGCAAAGTCACACATTAAAAATGAGAACTTCCTCTCCTGCATCGGGATTAGGCATTTGATTTGTATAAATGCCCTTCCGCAGGATTAATTCACTAAGCAGTTGATCAACCTTGGTGACGCATATATTTATCGACACCGGTTTCAATGACTACTGGCTTTTGTCTTGATGCAAGGGCTTGTCTTGCCATGTATTTAGCCACTCTACTTACCTGAGGCATACTTTCTTGTTTTTCCAGATACTTAGCAACGCCTGTGAGTTCAACATTGACTATCGATTGTTTTTCTTTTTTTGAAAGCAATTCTTGCCTTGCCATATATTTGGCCACCCGGCTCATCTGAGGCAAACTTTCCTTTTGTTTTAAATACTTGGCAACACCTGTCTCCTCAACATGTACCAACATTTGCTTCGCTTGCTTTTCAGCGAACGCCTGCCTTGCCATGTATTTAGCTACTTTACTTGCCTTCGGCAAACTTTCCTGTTGTTTCAGATACTTGGCGACTCCGCTTAACACCGGCATGTCTTTCTGGTTTTTTATATATTTAGCAACGCCCGTTGCACCAACCTGAAACTCCGAATTCTTTGCCTGCTTTTCAGCTAAAGCCAGCCTGCGCGTATATTTAGTTACGCCTGTCACTGGAAATCGATCACGCTTTTCCAGGTATTTAGTAACACCGCTTACCGCAGGAATAATCTCCTGGCTTTCCAATAACTCGGATGCCTTCTGTGCCGACAAAATCTCTTGTTGTTTTGCTAAATATTTAGCAACACCGGTAAGTCCACTCGGATCCCCGGAATAGACCGGATATACAATGTGAGTTTCCTCTGTTTCAGGTCTTTTCATGAAAAAGAATAATCCAGCGACAGCGGGAAAAAATAATCCGCTCAAGTAATTCTGATTCATTGATTATCCCCGGTTACGCATGTATTTTTCAACTCCAGTGGCCGCTTCCGCAGCTGTCGCTTTTGCAGATAACGCTTGTTTAGCCATATACTTAGCAACTCCGGTTGCCGTCGCAGCAGATTTTACCTGTTTGTCTAAATAGCGTGACACACCGGTGCCTGATGATCTGTTTAAATATCTGGCAACACCGGTAAGCCCATGAACATTTTTAGCTTGCACAGGAGGAATGCTTGCTGCTTTCTTCGCACCGCTTTTAAACTGATTTTTTAATAAGAATGCGCCAACCAGAGCGAGCCCTACTAACACAATTAAATAATTTGGTGCTGATTCTTCTTTTTTAACCGCAGCTTCAGCCTGAACACTTTCAGCAACCGCATTATCTTTTTCTATTGGAGCCGTTGCAGGAGAAGATGCGACGTGCTTATAGTTAGCATCACTATAAACGACTTGTGGTTGAAAATTTGCTGCTGGGTATTTTGGGTCCACTTCGCTACTTTCAACTGTATTCGCTACAGACTGTTTAGATGCGCTTGTTCCTTCTGAACGGCTATTTTTTTCAATATAGTCGTTATCTTGAAAAACGACTTGAGGCTGGAAGTCTGCAGCAGGGTATTTCGCCTCTGCTCCAGCTAATGGACTGGACAGCAAAAGAGCCACAAACAAACTATTTGTCAAATTATTCTTTTTCACATTGTTCACCTATAAGTCAGAAAAAGCGGAGAGGCCTGCCGCTAACGCAATGAGTTATCCGCAGCATCTATAAATTATAAACGCCTCTCCAAATGTAATGATATGTAACACTCTATAATGTTTTTAGAATCAAAGTACAGCTTCTACGCTCTTAACTACATTTTCAACAGTGAAGCCAAATTCTTTGAAAAGCAGACCTGCTGGAGCGGACTCGCCAAAACGATCAAGACCTATAATTTTACCGCTGGTTCCTACATATTTCCACCACCCATCAGTGCTACCCGCTTCAACAGCTACACGTTTAGTAACCGTAGACGGTAATACTGCTTCACGGTAAGCAACTTCTTGAGCATCAAAGATATTTGTAGAAGGCATTGAAACGACACGAACTTTTTTGCCTTTTGCAGTCAGTTCTTCGGCTGCTTTAAGCGCCAATTCCACTTCGGAACCGGTAGCTATGATAATAGCTTCAGGCTCTCCATCACTGTCACGTAAAATGTAGCCGCCGCGAGAAACCGCATCGATCTGCTCTTGTGTACGAGTTACATGAGGCAAATTCTGCCTGGAGAAAATCAAGATAGAGGGGCCATCTTTACGTTCTATCGCTGATTTCCACGAAACTGCTGTTTCTACAGCATCGCAGGGACGCCAGACTTGTATGCCTGGAATCAATCGCAATGTGGCAGTTTGCTCAATAGGTTGATGAGTTGGGCCGTCTTCCCCCAATCCGATAGAGTCATGCGTATAGACAAAAATCGAGCGAATTTTCATCAAAGAAGCCATGCGCAATGCATTACGCGCATATTCCGAGAACATCAGGAATG
>SCST01000585.1 GCA_004299465.1 Methylovulum sp.
AAAGCCTGGTAAACCGTCTGTCCTTCCCGTTTTAAATACACCGAGACAAAATTGCCCGCCGATGGAATCCATTCCAGACCTAGCGCCTTAAATCCATCCGTCAGTTGCTGCATTCCCTGCGTATTATTTGTAAGCGTGCGCTGTAAGTGCTCATCATCGCTCAAGGCCGCTTCGGCCGCCGCCAAGGCCAGCGAGTTATTGTTAAACGGCTGCCGGACGCGATTTAAAATATCGGCGATTTCAGGGCTGGACAGGCTATAGCCGGTACGCAAACCCGCCAAACCATAAGCTTTCGAGAAAGTCCGTGTAATAATCAAATTCGGGTATTTTTTCAGCCAGTCGATTGAATTAATGTCCGCATTTTCTTTGACAAACTCAAAATACGCTTCATCGAGCACGCACACGGCCGTGTCCGGTAATGCGCCGATAAACGCTTCCACATCGGCTTGCGCCAATAAGGTGCCGGTCGGGTTATTCGGGTTGGCAATAAACACTAATCGTGTATGCGCCGTTATCGCTTGCGCCATCGCCTCAAGATCATGCCCATAATTCAATGCGGGCACGACCACCGACTTCGCGCCTATCGCTTGTGTCACCAAGGGATAGACGGCGAACGCATGCTGCGAGAACACTACCTCATGTTCCGGCGTTAAAAAAGCCCGCGCCACCAATTCAAGAAGCTCATTGGAACCATTGCCCAATGTGATCTGGTCAGCATCCAGCGCATATTTGTTCGCCAAAGCCTGTTTTAAACGAAAACCGCTGCCGTCGGGATACAAAGCCAACTCCAGCAATGCCGCCTGAATCGCCGCCAGCGCTTTCGGGCCAGGCCCCAAGGGATTTTCGTTGGACGCGAGTTTGATAATCTGCGTCAAACCCAGCTCGCGCTCAAGTTCCTCAATCGGTTTACCGGCTTTATAAGGAATAAGTTTCTGCACACCGGCCAAGGCTAACCGGTAAATGTTTTCATTGCTCATAAGATTAGAAAAATTAGGATGGTAACGTGATAGCGGGCTTATCGGGCAAATACTTCTGATAAGTCGATGGCTAAATCAGGGAATAAACATGGCACGGCCTTATCCTGGGCCGAATACATATGGATTAATTGATAGTTTTCTTGCTGCTCGTTCAAGACAAATTGCGACACCGTCGCTTCATAAGGGTAAACCAGCCAATATTCCTTGACGCCCGCTTCCTGGTAAAGCTGGTATTTGAGTTGCGTATCCTTTTGTGCTGTGCTTTTCGATAAAATCTCGATAATCCAGTCCGGCGCGCCTAAACAACCTCTTCTGTCGAGTTTATGTTTATCGCAGATCACGCATAAATCAGGTTGCACGACGGTGTAAATATCTTGATTAGCGACGACGGATTTTCTTCGATCGTAAAGACGCACATCAAAAGGGGCATGAAAAACCTGGCAGGATTTACCCTTCAGATAAACCCCTATCTCCACCAAAAGATTCTTCGAAATACTCTGATGGTTGAAATTAGGCGCAGGACTCATCAGCATGATTTTGCCTTTGATTAACTCAACGGTTTCTTCAAACCGCCAAGTTAAATAATCCGCATAAGAGTACGTGTTATTTAAATCCAATTGTGACAATTGAGTAATTTTTGCCATATCAAAACACCGCTTTAGGATAAGAACCTAATATTTTCAGCATATTGACCTTATCCTGCAAAGAGGCTAAAGCCTTTGCAACCTGGCTGTCGTCGCTGTGCCCCTGGATGTCAATAAAAAACACATAATCCCACAAACCTTGATGCGACGGCCTGGACTCGATATTGACCATATCGACGTCAAAGGTCGCAAACGGCTCCAACGCCCTGTGTAATGCGCCCGGCTTGTTACCGGTGGAAACCACCAGCGAGGTTTTATCCTTACCGGTGGAGGATGGCTGTTGCCCGCCGATAATAATAAAACGCGTCGTATTATTCGCAACGTCTTCGATATTTTTTTCGATAATCGGCAACTGATAAACCTCGGCAGCCGCCACACCCGCAATTGCGGCTACCTGTTTATCGGTTGACGCCAAACGCGCCGCCTCGGCATTACTACTGACGGCAATACGCTGAACTTGCGGCAAGTGTTTATCCAGCCATTGCCGGCACTGCGCCAGAGATTGCTGATGCGAATACACGACACTGATTTCAGCCGGATTTTCCGCCAAGCCCATCAGGTTTTGATGCACCCTGATTTCCACTTCGCCGCATATTTTTAACTGTGAAATCAATAACCTGTCCAGCGTATGCGTAATCACGCCTTCGGTCGAATTTTCTACCGGCACGACACCGAACTGGCACAAGTCCGCCTCAACCGCATTGAAAATCTCATGTATCGTTGCAACCGGTACGGTTTTAACGGCATGACCGAAATGCTTAAAAGCCGCTTGTTGCGTAAATGTGCCTTCCGGGCCTAAAAACGCCACTTCCAGCGGTTTCTCCAAAGCCAGGCAAGCCGACATGATTTCCCTGAAAAACCGTATCGCCGTATCATCTGCCAGCGGTCCTTGATTTAATTCCTGGATGCGCCGCAACACCAGCGACTCCCTGTCGGGGCGATAAAACGTACCGTACTCGCCCTGGGCAATCTTGGTCCTAGCGACTTCCAGCGCGCACGCCGCTCGCTGATTAATCAAACGCAGTATCTCTGCATCGATGGCATCAATTTGTTCCCTAAGTTCGGCAAGCGGGGTAACGGACGACATAAGGGCTCTCAATGAGTTCGCTCAAATTCGGCCATGAACGCGATCAGCGCATCGACTCCCGCTTCCGGCATGGCGTTGTAAATACTCGCCCGCATACCGCCTACCGAGCGATGACCTTTTAATTCATACAAACCGTTAGCTTCGGCGGCGCCAAGAAAAGCCTTATCGAGGTTTTCATCCGCCAGAATAAACGGCACATTCATGCGCGAACGATAAGGAACAACCACCGGGTTATGGTACAGCGAAGATTGATCTATCGCCTGGTACAACTTCGCCGCCTTGGCGATATTGCGCAGTTCGATCGCGGCAACGCCGCCCTGCGCTTGCAGCCATTTCAACACCAAACCGACCAGGTACCAGTTATAGGTTGCCGGGGTGTTAAGCATGGACTGGTTTTTCGACTGTTCGGCATAGTTAAACACCGATGGCGTGACTTTCGAAGCATGGCCGATTAAATCATCCCTAATAATCACCACGGTAACGCCGGAAGGACCCATGTTTTTTTGGGTTCCGGCATAAATCAAACCGTATTGGCTGACATCGACCGGACGCGACAGGATATTCGACGACATATCCGATACCAGCGGCAAACCTTTACTGTCGGGAATATCAGTAAACTCGACACCGTGTATCGTTTCGTTGGATGTGTAATGCAGATAAGCCGCTTGTTCATCAAGAACCCAGCTTGAATAATCCGGGATAGTCGTAAATTTTGAGCTTTCCGCGCTGGCGCTGACCACGACATCGCAATAGACTTGCGCATCCTTTATGGCTTTTTCCGACCAGGCACCGGTATTAACGTAACAGGCTTTGCTTTTACCATCCAGGATATTCAACGGTATCAACGAAAACTGCGCCGCCGCGCCGCCTTGCAAAAACAGCACCTTGTAATTGGCCGGTATCGCCAGCAACTCGCGCAAATCGCTTTCCAACTCTTCGGCAATGATCGCAAAATGTTTGCCGCGATGGCTCATTTCCATCACCGACATGCCGCTGTCCCGCCATTCCAGCATCTCCTGCCGGGCTTGCAGTAAAACGGGTTCGGGCAATGTGGAAGGCCCTGCGCTGAAATTGTATATTCTGGACATTATTCTTCTCCTGATGGCTGCTCATCGCCGGCTACAGCGTCTTCGCCTGTTAAAACATCGTCTTCATTACTGCTCTCGTCTTCGCCTGCCAAACCTTCAATACGGTCTACACCGATGACTTTTTCTTTTTTATCGAGGCGGATAACCGTCACACCCTGGGTGTTCCTGCCGACGACCGAAATTTCCGCGACACGGGTCCTGACCAAGGTGCCGCCATCGGTGATGATCATTAATTCGTCGTTATCATTGACCAGCAATGCGCCGACCACCCGGCCATTGCGCTCCGTGGTCTGCATCGCGATAGCGCCCTGCCCGCCGCGGCTCTGGCAATTGAACTTTTCCACCAAGGTGCGCTTGCCGTAGCCGTTTTCGGTGATATTCAACACCGTGCCTTCCGACGCGATAATCAGCGAGATGACGTTTTGCCCTTTATGCAAACGCATGCCGCGTACACCGGATGCGGTCCGCCCCATGGAGCGGACATCAGCTTCGTTAAAGCAGATGGCTTTGCCGTCGCTGCTGAACAGCATGACATTTTGCTGGCCATCGGTGACCGCTACGCCGACCAGGGCATCGTCCTCGCGCAATTCGATCGCCATTTTGCCGGTCGTGCGCTGACGCTCGAACTCATTCAGCGGCGTCTTTTTAACGGTGCCTGAAGAAGTCGCCATGAAAATAAACTTGTTGTCGCTAAATTCCCGGACCGGCAGCAAGGCGTTAATTTTTTCGCCCTGCTCCAACGGCAGCAGGTTGACGAACGGCTTGCCGCGCGCGGCGCGGCTGGCAACCGGCAATTGGTAGACTTTCAGCCAATAGACCTTGCCCAATGATGAAAAACACAAAATGGTATCATGCGTGTTGGCAATAATCAGCTTGTCGATAAAATCGGTTTCTTTCATCGTCGTTGCCGACTTGCCGCGCCCGCCGCGCCGTTGCGCCTTGTAATCACTCAAGGGCTGCGATTTGACATAGCCCTCGTGCGACATCGTCACGACCATATCCTCTTCGGTAATCAAATCGCCATCGGATAAATCCAGCTGGTTCTGGACAATTTCGGTACGGCGCGGGTCCGAATACTGTTCCTTGATCGCGGCCAGCTCTTCCCTGATGATTTCCATCAAACGGCTGTCGTTACCGAGGATATAGAGATACTCATCAATTTGCGCCAGCAGTTCTTTGTATTCATCGACAATTTTATCTTGTTCCAGGCCGGTCAAGCGGTGCAGGCGCAAATCCAGGATCGCCTGCGCCTGGGTTTCCGAAAGCCGGTAAGCCCCGTCATGCAGCCCGAACGCTGCATCCAGGTCGGCAGGCCTGGAGCGATCGGCATCCGACCTGTCCAGCAAGGATGCAACCAAGCCGGCATTCCAGGCTCTTGCCAGCAAACCCTCTTTGGCTTCTTCCCGGTTGATCGAGGTCTTGATCAATTCGATCATCTCATCAATATTCGCGAGGGCGACCGCCAAACCTTCCAGGACATGCGCCCGTTCGCGCGCCTTGCGTAACAGGTAAATCGTCCGGCGCGTGACAATCTCGCGCCGGTGGTCGATAAAGGCACTGAGAATCTCTTTAAGATTCATGCAGTGCGGTCGGCCATCGAGCAAGGCCACCATGTTAATGCCGAAAACCGTCTGGAATTGCGTCTGCTTGTACAGGTTATTCAACACCACTTCAGGCACTTCGCCACGGCGCAATTCGATCACCATGCGCATGCCGTCCTTATCCGATTCGTCGCGCAAACCGGATATGCCTTCCAGCTTGCCGTCCTTAACCAGCTCGGCAATTTTCTCCAGTAAGCGCGCTTTATTGACCTGGTACGGTAATTCCGTCGTGATGATCGCTTGCCGGCTGCTGTCGCCGATGTCTTCAAAATGGCAACGCGCGCGTAAGTAGATTTTGCCGCGCCCCGTGGTATAAGCGCTATAAATGCCCGAAGCACCGTTAATGGAAGCGGCGGTAGGAAAATCAGGGCCGGGGATGTGCTGCATCAACTCATGAACGGTAGCCTCGGGATTGTCGCACAGCGCGAGGCAAGCCCCGATCACTTCACCCAGGTTATGCGGCGGAATATTGGTCGCCATACCGACGGCGATACCGGACGAACCGTTAATCAGCAAGGTCGGTATGCGCGTAGGCAGCACCTGCGGCTCGGACTCCGACTCATCGTAGTTGGGAATAAAATCGACGGTTTCCTTATCAATATCGGCCAATAGTTCATGCGCGATTTTTGCCATGCGCACTTCGGTGTAACGCATCGCGGCAGGTGAATCACCGTCAACCGAACCGAAATTGCCTTGCCCGTCTATCAGCATATAACGCATCGAAAACGGCTGCGCCATGCGCACCATCGTGTCGTACACCGCGGTGTCGCCATGCGGGTGGTATTTACCGATAACGTCACCGACGATGCGCGCCGATTTTTTATAGGGCTTGTTCCAGTCATTGCCTAATTCGCTCATCGCAAACAGCACTCGGCGATGTACCGGCTTTAGGCCGTCCCTGACGTCCGGCAGGGCTCGACCGACGATGACGCTCATAGCGTAATCGAGATAGGACTGTTTCATCTCATCTTCGAGATTAACAGAAATAATTTCTTTGGCGAAGTTTGACATTGATCCCTATATAAACAGTGTGCCGATGGATTCATCGACAAGGTTTTTTGGCTGCTTGCACCGACATTACCCCGCCTCAAAAACGGGATGCATTTTATCGGACGCCAAAATTTGATTAAGACTGCTCCATTTTAAATCCAGGAGGTCGCCTTACCGTCTTGCTTTGCAGGCAAGCCCATGCAGAAGCAGCCTAAGCGCCCCGGCATAGTGACAAAGCGCCTATTATAACAAATGCGTCGAAGATGTTGACGCTTTAAAATCAGGCGAAAATTTCGGCAAGAAAATTTTTCATCGCCAACCAGGAACGCCGGTCCGCATCGGCTTGATAGACGGTGCCAAAGCCAGGGTTGTTGGCAACCGGATTGGTAAACGCATGCATCGTATGACCGAACGTAAGGAACTGCCAATCCGCTCCGGCTTCCGTCATTTCCTGCTCAAAAGCAACGACTTGTTCAACCGGCACCATAGGATCGTCATGACCATGCATTGCCAGCACTTTCGCTTTAATCGGCTGGCCTTTGAGGTTATCCGGCGCACCCAGCAGACCGTGGAAACTGACTACGCCTTTAATAGCCACGCCCGTTCTCGCCAAATCCAACACGCACAAACCTCCAAAGCAAAAGCCTATTGCCGCGATTCTCGTTTCATCGACCCAGGGCAGCAATTTAACAGCAGCCAAAGCCGCCGTTATACGCTGCTGCAATAAGGCGCGATCGTCCATAAAGGGCTGCATCAACGCGGCATTCTCGTCAGGCGTTGAACCCAGGATACCTTTGCCGTACATATCAAGCGCAAAGCCGACATAGCCCAGTTCCGCAAGTTGCTCGGCTTTCCCGGTAACGAACGCATCCCGTCCACCCCAGGCGTGATTGATTAAAACCGCTGGCCGCCGGTCCGAAAACGCATCATCGAAAGCAAAGAATGCTTCCAGCACGACACCGTTATCAAGGTAAGCGACTGTATTTGAAATGATTGCCATAGTGACTCCTTAATGCTCATGTGATGTTAAACGCCCGGTTTCGTGCAAGGTTTTTAAAAAACCGGCCGAGGCTTCTTCTATCAAATCCAGCACTCGCTCAAAACCATAACTGCCGCCATAATAAGGATCGGGCACTTCGCGCACGTTCAAATGCGGTGCGTAATCGAGAAAATAGCGAATTTTTTCTTTATGTTCGTCGGGACAGGCGTCGATCAGGATTGAATAATTATCGTCATCCATAGCCAGCACGAAATCAAAATCCTCAAAATCGCTGTGCGTCACTTTCCTGGCCCGAAGATGCGCTAATTCAACATCGCGCTCCCTGGCGGCTTTTTGTGCGCGTAAATCAGGCGCATCCCCGACATGGTAAGCATGCGTACCGGCTGAATCGATAGCAAATTGTGCATCCAACTGCCGCTCTTTAAGCAGTTTTGCAAAAACGCCTTCAGCCGTCGGCGAACGACAGATATTGCCCATACAGACAAAAAGCACCTTGATTTTTTTCATAAGTTAAACTCGTCTAATAGCGTCCAAAAATAAGGGTATTTTACTGGCTGAATGTGTAAATTGGCAGAGATCAACGCAACTTGTGGATGGTTTAAGC
>SCST01000921.1 GCA_004299465.1 Methylovulum sp.
CGGTTTTCGGCAAAGAGTTTATCGAGCAGCGAATATTCAGACATCGACTGGCCTATGTTTTGCCACATCTGCGTGAGCATTATATCCCGTTCATGGCCGTCCAGGTCGGCACGGAGAACGGACAGATTATGCCGGGCGCGCTCATTCTCAATTTTAAAACGATAGGCCGCCGCGATAGGACCCAAAAAGGCGCCTACGGCGGCGTTTGCGCTGATCGGTAAATGCCGCAGCAGGGAGTGGCTGATCAGGTCCAGGCCTCCCCAGAACGGGTCGCTAATCCAGTAGCGCAGTTGTTTCTTACGCCACGCCTTATCGTTAACAAACCGCAAACAAGATGTTTTCATCGGGCGCTTATCCGCATCGGCAGGTTATCTTTGGGCCGTAGCGTTAACCGGCATTCATGCGTAACCTGGTGGCCTTCCGGTACTTGCAAACGAAAATGCCGGGCCAGGATAGCGAGGCACAGCGTTGTTTCCACGGTGCCGAAATATTTCCCTATGCAGACTCTGGGACCGATACTGAAAGGAATGTAGGTATAACGGTCCGGTTTTACCGGCGCGTCGTCCAAGAAGCGTTCCGGGATGAAATGGTCGGGTTTATCCCAATATTGTTTATGGCGATGCAGCAGCCAGGGCACGACCAGCATGATGGAGCCGGCCGGGATATGGCGTTTGCGTATGGTGTCGTCCCCTATCGCCTCGCGCGATAAAATCGGCACCGGCGGATACAGGCGCATGGTTTCTTCGATGACGGCGCGAGTGTAAGTCAGTTTGGCGACATCGGCAAACGTTGCGGAACGGTTGCCCAGCACGGCGTCAACTTCGTCATGCAGGCGTTGTTCGACGTCAGGGCATTGCGAAATCAGGTACCAGGCCCAGGCCAGCGTGTTCGCGGTCGTTTCATGGCCCGCCATAAACAGCACGATCAACTCGTTGCGGATTTGTTCGCGCGTTAAGGTGTTTGCCGTTACCGTTTCGCTTTGAAATTTTAAGAACTGCGCCAGCAAAGTATCGGCATTGCCGCTTTTTTCGCCTTCGGCGATGACCTTGTCGACGATGGTGTGGATCGCTTTTGCCGCGACTGTCGCTTTACCGGTTTTTATGCCGGGAATCCAACTGGGCAGGCCGAAAAAGGTATTG
>SCST01000809.1 GCA_004299465.1 Methylovulum sp.
AAACTAAAAAACTGCCCGTAGCCACAGAAACTGACGACGGCAAACCCAAACCAACCTTTTTCGCCTCAGAACGTCTAACGTTACGGTAAGGGGCGCGCCGCTAACGAAAGCCAAGCGAAGCCGCCGAACCTTGATAAAAAACAGAACTTCAAAACCGCCACCGGGCGGCGCGTCCCTTTGACCGACTTGTTAGGCCAGCCAATAGAGCCAAAGCCAAACTACCACCAACCAAAAAAGTCCTAGATTGCCACCGATATGTGGGGAACGCCAAACCCAACGATGACTGGACTTTACCAACGAAACCAAACGAAGGCAACGTGAATAATACACAAAGCCACAAAACCAACGGAAAACCAAAAGCAGAGTTGGAACAGCCCCACTGAAAAGGGCAGAATTGACAAAAACGAAACGACACAGCAGCCAAAACTGGATTGCAACCCGCCACACAAAAAAGCTACCCGTCGTGAGCGGATGCCAGAAAAAACGCCGCCCAACAAAAGCCCATCGTTGTCGCCGCCGGTTGAGATAAACGCCGAAACCAGCAAGGCCAAACCTAAAACTGAGTTTTGGAGAGCAACGGAAACAAACCGCTTAACTTTGCCAAGCCTATAAAAAGCAGTGCCGACAACGCAAGCCGAAGCCAAACTGCAAAGAGGAATGGGAGCCCGAAGCAAACCAAAAAACTGTCCACAACCACGGAAGTTGACGAAGGCAAGCCGAAACTGACAGCCCGGACAAGCTTAGCGCAACAGCAAAAGCTAAGCTGCAAGCTTGCAACGGAAGCTTGAGCAAATCCCAAAACCGTCCATCACCATCGAAGCTCACGAAGACAAACCGAAACCGGTCGCTTTCACCCTAGACGGCCTAACGTTACGGTAAGGGGCGCGCCGCTCACTGAGCGTAAACGAAGCCGCCTAACCTTGATAAAAAACAGAATTTCAAAACCGCCAACGGGCGGCGCGTCACTTTGACCGACTTGTTATGCTGCCCATATAAAACTCCATAAACAAAAATACAAACAAAGCCTTGATGCGAAATTTTTAAGCTTGAAGTTCCCTGAGCACTTCTGGGTGGGTTACTGCCACTTTCAGCAACATTCTGGCCGCCCCAGTGGGTTCGCGCCTACCTTGCTCCCAATCTTGTAGTGTTCGGGGTGACACGCCAAGCAACTTTGCAAATTCAGTTTGCGACAAGCCAATAAACGACCTTGCCTGAGCAGCTTCACTAAGAACCACTTCGGTTACCCTAGCAGCTTCGCCGCGCTTCATTTGCTTAATTGACTCCAGTAAATCCACTTGGAAGCGTTCCATTTCAGAAAGCATTTTCCACCTCTTTTTTCAGTTCTGCCAAAAATGATGTTGGCAAGTTGTCAAATTTTGCCTTTGTGTACGCAATCAACAACCAAATGGCATCGTTTTCGATAACAAAGTAAATGACCCTCGCTCCACCTCGTTTGCCTTGTCCGGCACGCGACCAACGGACTTTCCTACAGCCACCAGAACCAGGTATCACAACACCTGCATGAGGATTTGCTGCAATCCAGTTAATAAATTCCGCCACCTCGGCATCTGACCATATTTCTGATGCGTATTTGCGAAAAATAGGGGTTTCTGCGACTGTGTACATGCGCCGATAATACGGCAAAGCCGTATGAGGCGCAAATTAAACTATGGTTGGTTTAATAGAATGTTTCTCGGTTACAGAGACATAACGTGTTGGTAAGGGGCTGGCCGATGCGAAAAGCGACAGAAAGCCCCGGTGATTAATAAACCTTAATTTTCAAAACCGCCCCCGGTCGGCCAGTCCCTTTGACCGACG
>SCST01000828.1 GCA_004299465.1 Methylovulum sp.
CTTCGGGTCTCGGCCCCACAATGCTCATCTCCCCCTTGATGACATTGATAAGTTGCGGTAGCTCATCAAGCTTATAGTGTCTGAGAAACTTTCCAATCCTCGTGATTCGCGGATCATCATCGGCAGTCGATGCCCCTCCAAGCTTCTCGGCATCGACCACCATCGTGCGAAACTTGAAGATGCGGAACGGCTTGCCATAGCGACCCACTCGCACGCCGCGATAGAATACCAGGGCACTGTCCTCTCGCTTGATCAGCATGGGGATCACCAGGAGCAGGGGAGAAAAGAAAAATAACCCTATGAGGCTCAACATAAGGTCAAGAGCGCGCTTGACCAATCGCCCAACTCCTCCCGGCCATAGCGGAGACAATCTTGGCCACACCGCACAGACTTCCTATGCCGTAGCTCAGGTGCAAGCTGGCGAAGACAACCGGCATAACTGCTAAGCATCGAACATCCCTTTCTTTAAGGACGATGTGAGCGGAGGCGGCCAAATTCGCCGCGACATACGCACCTCCTAAACCCAAAAATGCTGCCATCCCAACTGGCTGTAACATGGCTAGTACGGCCGATCCCAGAAGCCCCAGAATAAAGATAAGAGGAGCAAGGTGTCGCCAACCGACTGGCATAATCGGGCTGTAGAGAAAGGGCACTATAGCCCAGACCCCGTTGCGGAAATTATGCTTGATAAAGGAGACAAAATCGGACCGTGCATAGTAATTAATTACAACATCAGGAACCAACAGGGTCTTTCCACCTGCTTTCTTCAGCCTCAGATTAAACTCCATATCTTGACCGCGAATAAGTCTTTCATTAAAAAGCCCTACCTTTGAGAATACCTCCCGCTTGTAACACCCATAAGCCGCCGTATCAACCCATCGTGGTTCTGTATCGGTACCTGTCCTGTATCGTGCTCCGCCTACGCCAAATGGATGTGATAAAGCCAGCCCGATACCCTTGTCCAGTAGACCATTCTTACGCGGACATATCTTCCATACCCCCCCTACATTATCTGCGTTGTATTGATTGGAGTACTCCGCGCATTTTCTTATTGCATCGAGAGCGTACGTCGCGTGTGCGCTCATAATCATTATGAGATCCCCGCGCGCATGTCTTATTCCTATATTGAATGCGACAGGTGTAACCCTATTAGGATTACTGAAGATCTTGATAAAGGGATACCGACAAGCGTATGCATCTAGAACTGCTCTCGTTCCATCCTCACTCATCCCATCAACGACGAGCACTTCCAGTTTATCCTTGGGAAAGTCGTTCGCAATGATTGAATCAAGGCAGCTAGCAATCCATTGCTCCTCGTTACGGCACGGGATAACAATGGAAACAACGGGCAGATTGGGCATAAGGACATCGCCAATCAGAGCTAATTTAGGCGAAAGTTGCACTAGCAATTAAGCATGCTAACTGCTGCTTCAATTTCTTTGCCTACAAACCGAATCTGTTGCTCAGTTAATTCCGGATACATAGGTAAGGACAATATTTGATATGTATCCTCTTCCGCAATTGGGAAGCTACCTTCTGGTAATTTCATATACGCGTAGGCCGGCTGCCGGTGCAAGGGTATTGGGTAGTGAATTCCCGTCTCGATCCCTTTTTCCTTGAGATGTTTCTGTAACTCGGAACGGTTGTTCACACGCACCACATACAGGTGATAGACGATACGCACATTCTCAACATCCTTCGGTATTTTGACTCCCGGAATGTTGGAAAGAAGCCGACTATACGTATCTGCGTGCTCCCTACGTTTTTCCGTCCAGTCTTCCAAATGGCGCAATTTTACGGACAGGATGCCTGCCTGTATCCCATCCATACGGCAGTTAAACCCTTCAATATCATGTTCGTACTTTTTGCTTCGACCATGGTCGCGCAAGATGGATACTTTCTCGGCGATCCCAGGATCATCAGTTACCACTGCTCCCGCATCGCCATACGCACCGAGATTTTTACCAGGATAGAAGCTGAAGCAGACTGCATCCCCCAATGTTCCGATCCCACGCCTTTTGTAAATGGCGCCGTGCGCT
>SCST01000586.1 GCA_004299465.1 Methylovulum sp.
TGAGGCTTTCATCGTAGAGCGCGCCGCGCGCGCCTTCACCGATGGTTAGGCAATTTGCAATAAATAAAATACACGATAAATCAACCAAAAATACGACTACATGGATGCAGGAGGTAGGGCAACGCCACCACAAGGGTGGTCTATGGACAGGTCAGTTGCCGAGAACGCAGATGACGCTAATAGTTATACCCACAGGGCACAAGTGATTAACGCAGATTTTTCATGGTGTTATCCGTGTTTATCACTTGTGCCCTGTGGGTATAATCATCTGCGTCATCTGCGTTCTTCACTAACAACAACCCGCATCAACTCAACTTTCGTACCTTCGCGGTATTTCATTTAACGCTATCACTTCACACTATAAATGGAATCTTTCATACCTGGACAACGCTGGATCAGTAATACCGAATCGGAACTTGGCTTAGGCCTTATTCTCGACGTCAGCTTCAATCGCGTCACCGTGTTGTATTTAGCCTCCGACGAGCGGCGTGTCTATGCCCGCGATAACGCCCCGTTGACCCGCGTTACGTTTGCGGTAGGCGACGTCATCGAATCGGTCGACGAAGAAAAGCTGACCGTCGTCCGCCTGGTCGAACGGGACGGCCTGATCACCTATATCGGCAGGAACCGGACCGGGCGGGAAATCAAGCTCGAAGAAGTCGAATTGAACCATCACATCCAATTCAACAAGCCGCAGGACCGCCTGTTTATCGGCTCATGCGACCCCGGCGCCTGGTTTTCATTGCGTTACGAAACCTGGCAGCGCTTGCGGCAGCACCAGCAATCGCCGGTTAAAGGCCTGCTCGGCAGCCGGACCTCGCTGATTCCGCATCAATTATTCATCGCGCACGAAGCGGCGAACCGGAGCGCACCGCGAATCATGCTCGCCGATGAAGTCGGCCTCGGCAAAACCATAGAAGCGGGACTCATCCTGCATCACCGCCTGATTAACGGACTCAGCAACCGGGTCCTGATCATCGTGCCGGAAAGCTTACTACACCAGTGGTTAGTTGAAATGCTCAGGCGCTTTAACCTGCGTTTCAGTATTTTTGACGAGGCGCGCTGCCTTGGCGAGCTCGGCGATGACGGCCTCGATGCAGATAACCTGCTGGAACAGGAAGCGCCGGTTAATCATGATAACCCGTTTCTAAGCGAGCAACTGGTGTTGGCAAGCCAGAGTTTTTTCGCCCAATACCCGCGCCGGCAGCAACAAGCCCTGGATGCCGGATGGGATATGGTCATCGTCGACGAAGCGCATCACCTTGAATGGAGCGAACAGGCCGCAAGCCCCGGCTACCTGTTCGTCGAACAACTCGCAATACGCACGCCCAGCCTGATATTGCTGACGGCAACCCCCGAACAATTAGGTAAGGAAAGCCACTTTGCACGCTTAAGATTGCTGGACCCCGACCGTTTTTACAGCTTCGCCGCCTTCCTCGAAGAAGAACGGCAATTTGAGCCGGTAGCCAATGCCGCAAAGCTATTGTTGGCCGATAAACCCTTGGATGACGACGCCGTAGCGCTGCTGTCCGCGCTGCTTAAGGATGACAATGTCGGCGGCCTGCTAAAAAACCTGGCCGATCCCGAAAAATCGGTCGCAGCGCGCGATGCCTTGATCAAGATATTGCTGGACCATCACGGCACAGGCCGCATCCTGTTCAGGAATTCCAGACAAACCGTGCAGGGCTTCCCAGAACGCGAGCGCCATGCCTATCCTTTAGGCGGCGGACCCAATACCGCTGATCTACAGCAAGACCCACGTTACCTGTGGCTGGTCGATAAAATCAAGCAATTGGCCGAGCAAAAATCCCTGCTGATCTGCAAGTACGCGCAAACGGCGGTCGATCTCGAGCAAACCTTGAAAAATCGCGCCGGCATCGCATCGGCTGTTTTCCATGAAGGCCTGTCCATCATCGAACGCGACCGCGCCGCCGCCTATTTTGCCGACCAGGACAGCGCCGCGCGGCTGTTGATCTGTTCGGAAATTGGCAGCGAAGGCCGTAACTTCCAGTTTGTCCACCACCTGATACTCTGGGACCTGCCGACCAACCCCGATTTGCTGCAGCAACGCATAGGCCGCCTGGACCGCATCGGCCAAAAGCATATTATCCAGATCCATATTCCGTACCTGGAGCATACCGAGCAAGCTGTCCTGTACCGTTGGTATGACGAAGGCATGAATGCATTCCGCAGCAATTGTTCGGCCGCCCAGCCGGTTGCCGACAGGCTAAAAGACGAATTGGCTGGTGTATTGCTGCATGATAGCAGGGCGGAAATCGACGCCTTTATCGCTAAAACGCAGGCACTCGGCAAGGACATTGAAGCGCAATTGCACAACGGCCGTGACCAGTTGCTGGAATTAAACTCCTACCGCAAGGAACCCGCCGATGAGTTAATCGCGCAAATGAAAGCCTACGAACACGAAGGCGGGTTATGGCCGTATATGGAAGACCTGTTTGAATGCTACGGCGTGGAAACCGAGTTCCATTCGCCCGACTGCCACATCATCCGCCCCGGCGACCATTTACGGGTAGCGCATTTTCCCAGCCTTCCAGAAGACGGCACGACCGTCACCGTCAATCGCGCCTGCGCACTCGCACGCGAAGACATGCAGTTTATGACCTGGGAACACCCTATGGTCACCGCGGCAATGGAACTCATCCTGTCCAGCGAGACCGGCAACGCCGTCATCAGCGTCGTCAAACACCAGGGCTTGAAAGCCGGGCAATTCCTGCTGGAATGCCTGTATATCATCGAATGCAGCGCGCCCGCCGAATTACAGATCGGCCGGTTTTTGCCGCCCACGCCGATTCGGGTATTGATCAACCAGCATCAGCAAGATTTAACCGAGCTTATAGCGCACAGGGATTTACCCGACACCGGCGCAAATTTCGACAAGCACCAGATCACGGCTTTCCTTAACCACCAACGCCCGCAGCTTAACAAACTGTTGGCGATTGCCGAGCAAAAAGCCCGCGCCGATATGCAGCAGCTCATCGCCGATGCAACAGGACTCATGCTGGAATCGCTGACGGCGGAAATAAAACGCTTGAACCGGCTGAAAAAAGTCAATCCGGCGATTAAAGCCGAGGAAATCGAGCAATTAAAAGACTTCACGCTGTTGGCCCATGAAAATATCGAAGCCGCGCAATTAAGGCTGGATGCCGTAAGGTTTGTCGTTACCAGCTAACCCAGCGTTGATGCTACCGTTTTTTCGCAGGCACGCCGCATTACTCAACCATCAAAGATAATGGAACGCAGATGACGCGGATGGATATGATCAACACAGATAACTTAGGATTTGGTTAATATTAACTTCCCGATTTTAAGACCTGGCAGGTTTTTGAAACCTGCCAGGTCTCTGGTTCCGGCGATAATATTTCGGGAAGTTATTTTTAGCCAAATCCTCAGGAAAAATCTTATGTTATCTTAATCATCAGCGTCATCAGCGTTCCATTCTTCCAAATTAGGTAACTCGCAAAAAATAATCTTCCCCGGTCGCATAGTTCCCACGCTCCAGCGTGGGAATTCATCCAGCAACGCTCCAGCGTTGCGTGACGCTGGAGCGTCACTGACGGCATTCCCA
>SCST01000587.1 GCA_004299465.1 Methylovulum sp.
ACCATCCTTTTTCTCACGGCAGGGGGATAAAAGGTGTAACGGGCAGGCAGGATGTCCTGTCAATTCACCGGGTACTACCAACGGAAAAGGAATTCCCCGCACCGTTAATCGCATCCGGCGCATCATCAATCGTTACGGCTTTCAATCCCTATCCCGAGTATCCCATGAACAAACTAATCGCTATTCTATTTTTATCGGCGGGTGCGATAGCGTCTAATGCCTATGCGGAAGACGCTGACGTGCAAGAGCTGGACACGATAATCGTCACCGCTCCATTTGAAAAAACCGGCTCGAAATCGGCGCGTCCCGTCACAGTCTTATCTGAAGCAGCCTTGCGTACAAAAATCGGCCAAACCATCGGCGAAACGCTGAAAAATGAACTCGGCATTACCAGCCAATCGTTCGGCACCGGCGTCGGCACACCGGTGATTCGCGGGCAATCGGGACCACGCGTGCGCGTGATGCAAAACGGCCTCGGCAATAATGATGCATCCAATTTAAGCCCCGACCATGCCAACAGCGTCGAGCCTATCCTGGCCGAGCGGGTCGAAGTGCTGCGCGGGCCGTCAACCTTGTTGTACGGCAGCGGCGCAATCGGCGGCGTGGTCAATGTGATAGATAACCGCATTCCTGAAACCATGCCCGATAAACTGCTCGGCGGTGCGGCGGAGCAGCGTTACGACTCCACCAGCAACGAAAGCGCCAGCACACTGAAACTGGAAGGCGGCCAT
Source organism: Methylovulum sp. (assembly GCA_004299465.1). Taxonomy (GTDB): domain Bacteria; phylum Pseudomonadota; class Gammaproteobacteria; order Methylococcales; family Methylomonadaceae; genus Methylovulum. Next base: position 732 of record SCST01000587.1, read on the forward strand.
AGCGGTGTCGCCTACCATCTCGACGGCTTTTATCGCGGCCATGACAATGTCCATATCGGCGGCAAGGCCATCGACGAAACGGCTGCCCGCGCTACCGACAGCAGTCTTGCCGGCGTTGCCGTGCTGGATAACTCCGACGGCGTCATCAATAACAGCAACGGCCGTAGCGAAGGCGCTTCAGCGGGGATGTCTTTGATAGGCTACTCCGGCATGGTCGGCGCGGCGCTTAACCAGTTGAATAACAACTACGGCATCCCGCCAGACGGCAGCGGCGGCGGACCGGTTCGCATCGACATGAGCCAAACCAAATACGAGTTGAAAGCGCAGTTGAAAAATCCGCTGCCGCTCGCTGAAGCCTTACGCTATAAATTCGGCTACACCGACTATAAGCATGTCGAAATGGACGACGGCGTGCCTGCCACAACATTCCTCAACGAATCCTTTGAAAACCGCGTGGAACTGGAACATAAACCGCTGCTGGGCCTGCTGGACGGCGTGCTAGGCTTTCAATCGGTCAACAGCCAATTTGCGGCGCTCGGCGAAGAAGCCGTCGTTCCGCGCTCGGACATCGACACTTATGGCGTATTCCTGGTCGAATCGCTGGACTTCAATAGCGTCACTTACGAACTGGGCATGCGCGGCGAATCGGTGACGATCGCCCCTGAAACCGGCAGCGATTTTTCTTACACCCCGCTCAGCGGCTCGGCTTCGGCACTATGGGACATCACCGACCGGCACCAACTGAGCCTATCGATGACGCACTCCGAACGGGCACCGCAAATACAGGAATTATTATCCGACGGCGTGCATGAGGCTACGCGCAGTTATGAGCTGGGCAATGCCGATCTTAAAGAAGAACTGTCCAATAACCTGGACCTGGGCTATCGCTACACATCGGACTGGATGACCGCCCAATTAAACCTGTTCCACAACTGGGTCGGCGATTATATTTACCAGCAGCGTAGCGGCTCGGTATTTAATGAAGACACGGAGACTTTCGAAACGTTATGCAGTAGCGCAGCCTGTTTGCCGATACTCGAAAGCCGCCAGACCGACGCCACCTTCAAAGGCTTTGAAGCGCAATTGACATTCCCGCTGATGGAAAACCGTTACGGACTGGTCGATTTGAACCTGTTCAGCGATTACACACGCGGCGAATTCAGCAATGGCGGCAATGTGCCGCGCATGCCGCCGCTACGTTACGGCCTGCAAGTCAGTTATGAGAAAAATGACTGGAGCAGTAATATCCGTTTGACGCGCGGCGAAGCGCAAACCTATGCCGGCGATAATGAATCGAATACACCGGCATACCTGTTGCTGAACCTGGGCGCGCAGTACCGTCTGGCGAACCTGGGCAAAGCCGAGGTCATGCTGTTTGCGAACGGCAAGAACCTGCTCGATGAAAACATCCGCAATTCGACCTCGTATTTACGCAATTTTGCGCCGGAGCCGGGGCGTAGCGCAGAATTAGGCGTAAGAATCAGTTATTGAAGGCATGAACATCTCTTCGAAAACCGATGACCGCATCCCCGTCACTGTGCTGAGCGGTTTTCTGGGTAGCGACAAAACCATGCTGCTTAAGCGCTAGTTAGGCCAATGATTTATTACGCAAAGACATTGAAATCGCTAAACGAGTGACGTTGTAAACAAAGGCTACCCATTTTAGGCGGGACAAGTTGCAAGGCTTTTAACCGTTTGCCTTTATGCCCTACAGGTACTGAGCAATTCCAAAGCCAGCTCCGCCATGTTTTTTGACGCGCCGCCCTGCCCTAATGCACATTTGACCCGGTTTAAATTTGCCTTCATATCGTCCGCATAAGCGTCATCCGCCAGAATATGCCGTATCTCGGCAGCCAGGTTCTCCGCCGTCGCTTCGTGTTGGATGAATTCCTTGACTATGCTTTTGCCCGCTACGATATTCGGCAAGCCTATAAACGGTGTTTTTACCAGCCAGCGTCCCAGCCGATAGGTAATCGGCGCCAATTTGTACGCAATCACCATAGGCACGGTCAGCAACGCAATTTCCAGTGTTGCAGTACCGGAAGTCGTCATCACCGCATTACAACATTGCATGACATCATAAGGCTGGTTTTTAATTACGGTAATTTTGACGGCTGCCTGTTGCAAATAAGCCTCAAGCAAATCATCGGCAATCGAGGCCGCTTGCGGCAGGATAAATTGAAGCCCCGGTAATCCAGCCTGCAATTTTTCGGCGGCAGCCAGCATGACGGGCAGCATGCGCTTGATTTCATTGACGCGGCTGCCGGGCAGCAAGCCGATGACCGGGTTCCGATTATCCAGTTCAAAGCGCGCCAAATCTTCGGTTTTACTATAGCGGGGATGAACTTTATCGACGGAAGGATGGCCCACGTAACGCACCGGCACGTTTTCGGCCTCGTAATAAGCGGTCTCAAACGGAAAAATCACCGCCATCATGTCGATCACCCTGCCGTATTGTTTAACCCGCCCTGCCCGCCACGCCCAAACCTGCGGACTGACATAAAACAGCACTTTAATGCCGCGGTTTTTCGCAAAACCGGCCAGCTTGAAATTAAATTCCTTGTAATCGACGCAAACCAGCAAATCGGGTTTCTCAGCGACTAGCAACTGCTGCATCAACGTCAATGCGCGGCGAATTTCACGGTAATGCCTGATGACTTCGACGACGCCGATAACGGCTATAGCTGCCGAATCATAGCGGATGTCTATACCGGCCTCCGCCATTTTTGCAGCGCCCATGCCGATGCCTTTAATATCAGGCCGATGTTTTTTCATCTCCAGAAACATATTGGCGGCATGCTGGTCGCCGGATGCTTCGCCGGCGCTGAAAGCTATCGTTAAGGGTTTGTGCTGGGACATAGTCAAGGCAAGTTAGGCAAAACAGAAAGCGGTTATCGTTCGGCTAGCGCCACATAGTTCTTTAATATTTCAGCGTGGAAGGCATCCGGCAATCGTGCCCAATCTCTCGCTTCAATCAATATCGGTATATTGGATTCACGCAAAGCGTCCAGAAAATCTTCCAGCCTGTCAATTGCAATCGGCTGCAGGTCGGGCGAGCGCAATACGACATCCAAATCGCTGGTATCGTGAGCCTCGCCCTTCACGCGGGAGCCATACGCCCAGGCCGTTACACCGGGCAGGTATTGCGCCAGTAATTTACAGAACTGCCGCCTGTCTTGTTCCCGCAGATAAAGATTTGAACTGTTCATAGGCTGCTTTAGATGACCGCGTGGATTTTATATGCATCCTTAATAAACTGCGGCAACAAGATTAAGGTTTCATCGGCAAAACCGACGCCGTAATCATGGGCCGTATCATTGCGGTTATCCCGGTACTGTAACCATCTTTCGGCTTCCGCCAGTGTGATTAAATCGTACTTCGCCGCATAACGAAAAATATCTTTAAAGACTAATTTATCCGCCTGTTTCGGTGTCGCGAAATAACGCGCTTTTTCCAGCGTATTGATACAACGGGCAAAATAATCCGTATTCAGCTTGCTCATGACGAAGCGAATACACCCCGGATGACTGCGACAATTTTTCGGGTATCGTCATCGGATAAAAATGGACAAATCGGCAATGAAAAACAACGGGCGGCAACGGATTCCGTCACCGACAAACTCAAGCCCGCACATTCCTGCTTAAACACATTTTGCTGGTGCAAAGGCACGGGATAATAGACCGCACAGCCGATGTGTTCCGCCTGTAGCGCTTTTAAAATTTCATCGCGGCGCTCGGACAACAGCGTGTACTGGTGATAGACATGCACACCCAGCCCGTCTTCAAACGGCGTGGCCAGCGGTAAATCCGCCATCAGCCCTGAATAAAGCTGCGCGACACGGCGGCGGGCCTGGTTGTACTGGTCTATGCGCTTTAATTTGGCCCGCAAAATCACCGCCTGCATTTCATCGAGGCGACTGTTGTAACCGATGACATCATGATAATAGCGGACATCCGAACCGTGATTGCGTAATTGCCTGATCTTCGCCGCCGTCTCATCCGAATCGGTGACGACCAGGCCGCCGTCGCCGAATGCCCCGAGATTTTTGCTCGGGAAAAAACTGAATCCTGCGGCATTGCCGAACGCACCGGTTTGTTTGCCGTTGATGCTGGCACCGAACGACTGGCAGCAATCTTCAATCAGTTTCAGGTTGTGCGCCTGGCAAATCTGCGCGATTTTATCCATATCGGCGGGTTGGCCGAATAAATGCACCGGCATCACGGCCTTAGTCTTAGTCGTAATGGCTTTCTCTATCGCTTCCGGTGAAATATTGAAGGTTTTCGGATCAATATCGACGAAAACCGGAATAGCCCCGACGTATTTAATCGCTTCCGCCGTCGCAATAAACGTAAACGCCGTCGTGATGACTTCATCGCCCTGCCCTATCCCTTCCGCCAACAACGCCAAATGCAGCGCATCGGTACCGGAAGCGACGCCGATCGCATGCTTGACGCCGAGATAAGCGGCCGTTTCCTGCTCGAAAGCCTGTACATTCGGCCCTAGAATGAACGAGCAGTTTTCTATCGTTTCAGCCAAGCCTTGTTCTACTTCGTCTTTGATTTCAGCGTATTGGGCTTTGAGGTTTACCATTGGTATCATGTATTTTCCTTGTTTCCACGGTTTTTGTGGGTGATGATTTATTAAGAGGGTTTAAAAAATTACGTTAATACCTAAACAGAAGGTGCTTTAGGGACAAAAAGCGTAAGTCGATGCGCAAGAAATTAGCGGGTAGCTTTTCCAAGCTCAGAATTTGAGCAGGTTTTCAGAAATAAGATCACATTTGTTCTTCACTGACAAATACCGCTATTATGAAGATCACTGGCGGTTTTATAAACAGCGTCTAATAAGCGACTCTGTTTTTAGGTTTCTTAACGTTATGAATCAAAGCCTTCTCATAGTAATCAAATGAAACTGTCGGAAGGATAAAATTTTTTGTCTAACAGATGTTCTTGAGTATAAGGGCATTGCGCTGGAAACACATGTTGCGGCATGTGGGTTTCGTCACTCGCCCATTCGACAGCATCCGCATATATTTCTATGACTGAGCCATCTATCAGGCTCTTTAGACTGGGCATGTCTTTAAGCAACAGAAGCAATTGTCGTCGTTGTTCATTAATGGATGACTCCCAACTCGTGCCGCGTCCTTCAACTTGGTATTGCCATTTTAATAAGTGGGCAATTAGCACCAGCAAGCGATTTCTTAACTCGCGCTTATCTCTTTTTCCCATATCCTCCAGTTCCTCAACTAAGTGCGCGGTGTCGATTTCACTAAAACGCGATGCTTTCAATAACTGGATGTGTTCCTGAATCCATAAATTAAAGTCGCTATCGTATAGTGTTTGCATGTTCATAATTTATATCATCACAGTCAGCGTTCCGGGTCTAACAAACTGTTTTTAGACGCCTTGAATGGTTATATTAAGATTTGGCTTAGCTTCAGAAACCCAGTCTCATTTCCCCCCCAACAACTCCGTAATCCTGATCGCCGTCTCCAAAGCCCGTCGCCCCGCTTCACCGGACACCAACGGCTTCGTACCGGCCTGAATGCAGTTGACAAAATGCCTAATTTCCTCCAGCAACGCATCGCCACTCTCAAACACCGATTCCTCGGTTTCTA
>SCST01000588.1 GCA_004299465.1 Methylovulum sp.
GACGATAATAGAGGTCGATGATAGAGGAGCAAGGGAAGTGTGTTGTGTCGGGCAGATGGGCCAGAAGCACGGATACGGTGTCGTCAGCATGCGTCAGGCGGATAATACGGAGTTTTATCGATTCCAGGGTTTTGCGTTCGGCTTTGGTCAGCCCGCGCTTGAAAGTATCGCTGGGCATAAGCCATATAAGCCCCTCTTTTGCACCCGATTTCACGAAGGTTTCCACTGCCGGGAACGTCGATTGGGCCGGGCAGCGCATGATAAAATAGCGCGAAGGCTGTTGCATCAAGGCCTTAATAAAAGCGTAGCTGGGATAACCCCGGTCGAACAGACACAAGCAGGTTAAGGGTAGCAACGCCATTAATTGGAGGGCTTGCTCGCGTTCATTGCCGTCATTAATCGGGCAAACGGTTCGTCCAACAGGTAGTCGTCGAAACACATCATAGACCGTGTTGACCAACGCCTGGGGATAATGACCTTTACCCGGTTTATCGAGCCCGCTATCTGGATCGAACGCCTCACGCAGCGCCTGCGTTGCCGGTAAGGTGTATTTTGAGTCGTCGAAGGCAAAGACCGATAAACCGTGCCACGTCTATTCGTCACGTTGCGGGAAAACGTCATAGGCTAATCCGACGGCTTGGCGCAACAACGCCGCAAACGATTGCCAGCTAAGCTTGCTGCGGGCTTTGGTCAGCGCACTGCGGTGCTGGGTTTGTGCATCGGACCAAAGGCCGCCGCGCCGTGACAGGTTGAAAAATTCGCCCAGCTTGATGTCCACGCCGTCAAACCGCGAACCACTGGCTGCCAAATGCAGCAGGGTGACGATGAGCCGGGGCAAGGGTAGCTTGCGGTTTTTGGTGAAATGCCCGGCTTTTGTCTTTTCAAGCGTTTGGCAAAATGTGGGTAACAGGCGGATAAGTTGAGTGTAAAAGCTTGCAAGTGAAGGGGAGGTTTTTTATCCATTTCGGCGGGGGTGTTATTTTTATTAAATATCAAATAGATAATACAAATCCATTGCTTAAGTCAACAGGATTGGGATATGCGGTATCCACCGTAGGTTTTGAAGAAGCGCAAATTAGGAGCTATACTTCAAGCGCCCATAATTTGCGCTTTTTCAAAGCGCTGAAACCGCAAGGCAAGCAAAGAGTCAAGAGCGGCTTTATGTTTCGAATGAGTTTGATCCAGGCAGTCCGTAATGGCTGTTTTAAAAGGGCTGAAGCTTGAATAATAAGTGGAGTATAAGCATTCCTTTTTGACGAACCGCCACAATCGCTCGATCAAATTCAGATTGGGTGAGTAGCTGGGTAAAAAGCACAGCTCGATTTGCAATCGGGCGGCGGTCTCGATAACTAAGGCGCATTTCTGATAACGGGCGTTGTCCAGAAACAGCGTAATGGGCAGATTATTAGGTAAATCGGTCAATTTTTGTAAGAGTTCACAGACTTCTTTCGATGTGATGTAGGTGTCGTTAGTAACAGCAATGAAGTTCGTGGGTGATAGCGTTGAGCGCGCCCAAGACATTAAAGCGTTGCCGTCCGGCAGGGGCGCGGATGAACAACCGTACCGCCGACCACAGAAACCCTAGGAATGGCGCCAGCACAAAATGCGCAGCATCGACAAAAAACACCGCTCGTTGTCTGGCGCGAGCCTCGTTTAAGCGCGGTTCAAGGGTTTGTTCGAGGTACTCCGCCTGCTTGTCAGGATCCGCTTTAGCAGGGATCATACCGATTTTGCGGCAACTGAAATGGCGTTTTTTTTAAGAAGGTTCTGACTTGAGTCCGGCTTCGCCGAATACCCGTCAAGGTTTCAATATCATATTGTGCCTTTTTAATCGTTGCCGGCGGGTGTTCCTTGAAATAGGCTTCCAATGAGGTGATTGCGCATCAAGCTCACTGCCGGAACGATGGAAACGGACCGTTTTCAGGCCCTCGATACCGCCTTCCCGGTACCATTCAAAGTAATCTCGCACCGTGTTTTCACACACATCAACCAAGGACGCAATCTGGGAAGGGGGCAAGTTATGGCTTTTCAGCCACAACGCCTCCATCCGGCGTTGGACGATGGGGACAGGATGGCTATAGCGTTCATCATTCAAAATGGACAAGGTGTCGGATGTAAATTTAAGCTGCATGGTCATTGCAATACTCCTTACCCGCAGGGCATAAGCACAGTCAAAATACAGGTATGGCAACCCTGGAGCAGTATAACAAAAACTCAATTATTGGCCGAGTGAAGTATAAGGCGTCATAACAAAATAAACCTGTCGTTTTATGTAAGTAGTGCTATGTTTATAGCATGGACGGTGTTGCAATCAAAAAGCGTTTCGAAAAACTTATACCCAGGGCAAACGCATTAAAATGCCAAACCAAATATGACCTTAGCGCGATAATCATCATTTAAAGCTGCTTTCATCTGTTTTCGTTTAAGGCTTATTTGGGATGATTCGATTTGAAACAAGTTTAGGCACAGATGTCTGAGCATAGCGAAAATGCCAGGCGCATTCCCCATGCGAATCCGACAATCATCTTCACGTATCACCACATCAAGCCGCCAATGCCGGCTATTTTCAATGCCCCAATGGGAACGCACCGCATGGGCAAATGTCTTGGTATTTGCCTCAAAAGAGTTGATAAAAAAGCGTTGTTCCAGCGTGGTCTTGCCACGGATAATCGTTTCGCGTTCGACCATGTCGATACTGCACAAACTTTTCCACCGTTCAGGTTTCGGTAACGTGGTTAAATCTTCACAGATCCAGTAACGGCGAGTTTCCAAGCGTCCATGTTCTTTGTCAATCTCTTCGGCATAATCGTATTTGACCGCCTTGAAATCAGCCGCTTTTGCCACCGCAAAATAATCCTCTACGGCTTCATGCAAGCTCTCTTGATTACCCTTGAGTCCGAGCGAATAATCACCGCCGTGATTAATAATTTGCGCGGCAATATCCATTTGGCAGCCCATTGCATCAATGGTGACGATACAACCTTTAATGTCCAGCAAAGCTAAAAGCTAAAAGTTTAGGGATGGCGGTGATTTCGTTCGATTTTTGGTAGTCCCTGCAAATCAATGCAGGTGTTAATTTCCAGGGATTTTTGACATAGTGCAGAGATAAAAACTGCACTGATACCACATGACTCTGAAATTATCCAAACTCGATAACGCACTCAA
>SCST01000815.1 GCA_004299465.1 Methylovulum sp.
GTTTACCGAGCGGCTAGGCAGGCCTGTGTCGCGTTGTGTTGGCAAACTCGATGGAGCGATGGGTTTTGTTGGGCTGACTGTTCGCTGTCATGTTTGGGTTTCAGTGGGCGTTGGTGGCTTTGTGCATTTTTCACGTTGTCTTCGTTGGGTTTCGTTGGTAAAGTCTGGTCATCGCTGGGTTCGGCGTTCCCCACACATCGGGGCAAACCCGGCTCTTTGGGTTGGTGGTAGTTTGGCTTTGGCTGTATTGCTCGGCCTAACAAGTCGGTCAAAGGGACGCGCCGCCCGGTGGCGGTTTTGAAGTTTTGCTTTTTATTAAGGTTCGGCGATTTCGCTTAAGCTCAGTGAGCGGCGCGCCCCTTACCGTAACGTTAGGCTTCTCATTCATGCAAACCTATATCCCTCAAGGTGAGCTGTATATTTCGCACTGCGAATGCAAAGAGACTGCGCTTTATGTTCGCTTCGTAACCGACTATCACCCCGAATCAAACAGCGATGCATCTGTATTTTGTGTAAAGGCCGAAGGGGTTAGTAATGCCGAGGTAATCGCTCTGTTTCTCTGCGAACGCAAAGATGCCAACGAAATGGTTTATGTTGGTCAGGTCGGTTCTGGCTTGTTGGTCGAATCAGAATTTGGCTCTAGCGTAGAGATACAAGGGGTTTCGGTTGCACTAACTACCGAAGCGTTTAACGCCGAGGAGCTGAAAGAAATACTGTCGCGCGTTTATGCTTGGTATTTGTCCGAGCACAATGCCCTGAGTCATGCGATGAACCGCATCAACAGTGTGCGTGCTTTGGTCAATGAGCATAGTCGTAGAATCGAAATCAAAGCTGCTACGCACGCTCGAGGTACCACAGCCGCAACGCTCTATGCACAACAACTCGGTTTCGTGAGCCGCATTCTTGCGGAATTGGATCCTAATTAGGCTAATCGTATTGGGCTTGGCAGTTTAGCTGGCGTACTCTGCTTTGTGCATTTCGGTTTGTATTCGTAGCGCTTGTTGTTCGGCAAGCAAGTGGTGGTGGTTTCAAGTTTGGCGTGGCAAATTTTGTGGTTTCGGTGGCTTGCCCGTTGTCCTTAGCTTTTTCAGGTTGCCCGGTTTTAGCTCCGATGGTAAAGTCCGGTCATCGTTGGATTTGGCGTCTGTCTCACATCGGGGCAAATCGGTCTGTTTTGGTGGGTAGTAGTTTGGCTTTGGCGGGTTATTGCTTGGCCTAACAAGTCAGTCAAAGGGACGCGCCGCCCGTTGGCGGTTTTGAGGTTTGGTTTTTTATCAAGGTTTGATGGCTTCGTTTAAGCTCAGTGAGCGGCGCGCCCCTTACCGTAACGTTAGGGGTTCTGGGATAACCGGCTTAATTTCGGATGGCGTTTATCCTCTTTCATGGTTTGGCCGTTTCTTGGTTTGTTTCGGCTTTTTTGTTGCCGGCATGTTGTTTAGTTTTGTTGGTTGTCCGGTTGGTTTGGACTGTGTTTCTGCTTGGTTTATTGGCCGGTTTGTTTCCAAGTGCAGCGGGTAGGTAAATAGGCGGTTTCTGTTCCGATGGCCGGTTCGGCTATTTGCGTGGCTTTAGGTTCATTGTTGTCTTGCCTCTGTTCCTGTGGTCATTTTAGCTTTTGCTTGGGGGTGCTTGCGGTCTATTGTTGTCGCGGAAACATCAGGATTAGATTTAGGTCGCTTTGCTTGGCTCTCGGTTTGAATCAAGTACCCCGCCATCAGTAGCATCATCTTGGTTTGGCAGCCTGTCCATCGGACTTATGCGTTTGCATCAGGCGCGTGCTAGGGTGTGTATTGGCCGAGCTGTTTCAGCCGCGCCCGCTGCAAGCCGCACAGGGCGGCATCGTAGGTCAAACTAATCGTTGTGTGACAACTGACACAGCTGCAAGCCGCACAGGGCGGCATCGTAGCGAAAGCAAGCTACCGAACGGCTAGGCAGGCCTGTGTCGAGTTGTGTTGGCAAACCCGATGGGGCCATGGGTTTTGTTGGGCGATCTGTCCTCTGTAAGGCTTGGGCTTCAGTGTCTATTGGGCATTTCGGTTTGGTCGCAGGTTAAGGGTGGTGTTGCGTTAATATTTTGGCTTCAGTGGGCGCTGGTGGCTTTGTGCATTTTTCACGTTGCCTTCGTTGGGTTTCGTTGGTCTTGTGCCCTTTGGATAAAAGTTCGGTCATTGTTGGCTTGGGTGTTAACCGCACTTCGGGGCAAATCGGTCTGTTTTGTTGGGTGGTGGCTGAGCATTGGCGGCGTTACTTGGCCTAACAAGTCGGTCAAAGGGACGCGCCGACCGTTGGCGGTTTTGAAGTTCAAATTTTTATTAAGGTTTGGCGGCTTCGTTTCGCTTTCGTTAGCGGCGCGCCCCTTACCGTAACGTTGGGCGGTTCTTTCTGAAGGCTTTTTGCTTAGGTGTGCCTTCGTCAACTTGGGTGGTTGTTAAGCGTTTAATAGCCAGGGCTTCCGTTGCAGGTTTTGGCGTTGTGGTTCTTTCTGCACCGAACACCGTGTGGCGGCCTGCGTTTACCCCGCCTGCGGAGTAAATGGGCTGTGCGTGCCGGCATGGGCGCGCCGCAGCCGAGGTAAGCCGCGGGCCTTGTTGGGCTGCGGGGTGTTTGGCGCAGTGCGGTTTGCTGAGGTTGTCCGGCTTTCGCTTGGGTTTTCAGGGTGCTGGTGCTGGTCTGTCCTGCTTACGTTTCGCTGCGGTTGAGGCTTTATCACCGCAAGGCATCGGGGTAAGTTGGGTTCGGGTTCACGGCTTGGCCCAACAAGTCGGTCAAAGGGACGCGCCGCCCGGTGGCGGTTTTGAAGTTCGGTTTTTATCAAGGTTCGGCGGCTTCGTTTCGCTTTCGTTAGCGGCGCGCCCCTTACCAACACGTTGGGCGGTTCTTTCTGAAGGCTGTCAGTTTCGGTTTGTCTTCGTCAGTTTTCGTGGTGGCGGGCCGTTTTTGGGTTTGTTTCAGGCTCCCGTTTGATTTTAAGGTT
>SCST01000589.1 GCA_004299465.1 Methylovulum sp.
CGTACCAAGTCGTTAATACCGTACTGTGAAATTATTTTTACTGGCTCGTCTATGCTGTCTTGTGAAACTATTTCAACAGCCTCGGATTGCACCGTATGTGAAATAGTTTCTACACTCTCAGCTTGTGTAAATAATTCTACTATTTCATCCTGATTAGGTTGTAAATTTATTTCTACAGTATTGCCAGGTTCTGTTTGTGTAATTATGTCTACACCTTCATTGTCGTTAGTTCGTGAATCTATTTCTACAGTTAAAGGCGATTCGTCATGTGAAACAGTTTCTACAGGATTATCAGTTGCCGGGTGCAGACGGTCATAGTGCCACTGCCAGATTGCCAGCTTGACATCGGTGGTGGGGTTTTTTGATTTACTGGCAATACCTAGCCCAGCTTTGGCTTGGCCTATCAACTTGGCGATTAGTTGGCTACTCTTGGGCGATGTCTTGCACAACTCAGCTATCGCTTCGCTTAACTTACCGCTACCGTCATAAATGGATGTATTTGTCATAATGGGTTTGCTCTGTGTAATTATCTCTACAAGTCATAATTGTACACTGTGAATATACTTACACAAACTCTTTGTGTGAAAATATTTCTACTAGATGGTATGACGCTTTGCTGGATGGTTCCTGATTGCTCCGATGTGAAGCCGGACAGGTGAATCTGATTTGATAGGGACGCTTTCATGACCGAACCCTACCAACATAATCAGCACATCGGCGCGGGATGTCATCGACTGGCCGGAACCGCTGTGTGATGCACCGGCCATTAATCAGGTTTCGGCACTCGTGGCAATGGTGGCGGTCGTCAAAAGTATCGGCATCATTAGTGGCTTGCTCCGCTCGAAGCTCGGCGATAATTTCCGCTTTGTGGGATTTCAAAAATACTCGCTGTCCGTCGGTTAATGCGCTCGCCGGTGTAACCTCAAAAGAATCACCAATAAGGTTAATAGTGAAACCGGCTGTCTGGATTTTTGATAACGCTCCCATCAAAACACCTCATAATCTGACAATGAGTTTATACCGTCACCATCGTCACTGACGCGGCTTGCAGAGGTATTGCCTTCGTCACCGCCTCGGCACTCATCGTCACCCATTAAAAATACGCCAGTAATAGGAGTAGGTTTATTTATGTGTAATTCTGAAAAAATTCTGATAGCTAGTCCTTGTACTCTTGCTCCGGTTTTGCTCTTTTGAAGCTTCTTGGCGGGTATTTTTACATGTTCGCAAACATCTAATAGCGTCGATGAAAAGCGTTGCACGGCTATTGGATTTACGCCATTTTCAGCGCACCATTTTTCGTAATTTGGGTATAGTTTCGCGCCGCATTCTTGTTCAGTGTCAAAGGCATCCTTAACCCTTGCTGTGCTAACGCCGATGTGAATAATGTTGGCCTTATCGATCACAAGGTTGTCATTCATCCAGGCGGCAAGCTTATTGGTTTCGCAAAAGTGTTCCCGCTGGGTTTTGGTCAGGCTGCCGTTGATGCCGCCGATCACCGCGTTAAGTTCGTCACCCGTCATCGCCAGCACCCAGTTAAGTAGTCCGGGTAATTCGGCTTTCATCGCGGCCTCGATGCCGCCTAACTCCCGCCATTTTGCCTTGTCTTCATCAGTTACTTTACGACTGAAAACAACGGGCAGCCTACGCCGTGCCAAGCCGCTTGAGTAATCCGTTGACTGTATCGGCTCATTGGATGCAATCACCACGACACCATCAAAAACGAATGATCCCGATTGTTGTTGATTCTTACGCTCGTGGCGTATGGGATCACCACCTGTAATCGCCTTAAGCACCGATACTTCACCGCCGTAACGACTGGAATCTGAAATAACAGCGAGTCGTTTGCCATAGAGTGTTGCGGCTTCAAACCGGTTGCCCTCAAGGTTTTTCAAGTCGGTGGCTGCATGGTTGGGTTCACCAATCAGCATAATCATAAGGCGTACCAGCGTTGATTTGCCGGTACCGCCAACGCCAACGACCTCAAGAAACTTTTGCAAGTTGCCTCCGCACAACGCCATCCGTAGGAATGCACGAATAGTATTTACAGTCTCGATGTCCTGGCCGGTCGTGTCCCATAGCCAGCGACGAATCACATTTATTTTTGCGTCGGGGTTGTATTCGTAAGGCAGTTGCCAGCGAAAACGGTACTGCGGCGAGTAGTCGATCAGCTCAAGCGTTTTGATGTTCAGTACGCCGTTCTGCATGGGCAATAGATCGCGTCGGCCTTCCCATTTGTCGATTGACAGGTAAATCCGTAAAAAAGCCTCAACTGATGACAGTTTGCTCAACGAAAAACCGCCTGGCAGTACGTCATCATGCAATTTGCGGTTTATGATTTTCAAGCTTTCGGGTTTTGCTGATAGATTGCCATATACCACTTTTGCATTGAAACCAGTCCAGTGACACTTCGTCAAAAACCAGAACATCGGCTAAATCCTCGGCGAGCAATTCAGCTAAGCGTGAGTCTGTTTTCTTGACCCTGGCTTCGTCACCTTTTTCGTCGGGTGACGAAGCGGAATCGCTGGAGGCCGCGTCAGTGACGATGGTGCCGGTACTTTTATTACTTTCTAAAAAAGCATCTTGTGGCAGGTTTAAGGCTTTGGTCTCACCAGATAAACTTCCAGAATCAATATCACCGGCACTACCGTCACCATCGTCACTGACGCGGCTTGCAGGGGTATTTTCTGCATCACCGCTTCGACACGCTTCGTCACTGTTTAAAACCGCCCCGGTTGAGGGTATGGCAATGCCTAACTTTTTAGATATGGCGTTATGTTTGTCCAAACCGTAGCTTTTCATCGGCAACACTCCTGTACGGCTCCACTCAGCCGATCATAAGCAACCTGCAATCGGGTTATGTCGCCATCGGATAATATCCTGCCGTCCCGGATAGTGTTAGCGGCCAGCATGACGATTTCGGCTTCATAGCCGATAAATCGCAGTATGTCTGATGCCGGTAGCGGCTCTTGACTGGCTTATGATGCCCTGGATTGTCGGGCATCAGGTCAGATAAGGTTAAACCGATGGCACTGACAACCTCATCGACGGCACACCCGCCAAAACAATGCAGTAATATTTTGTTATCAACGTATCGAATAGAAAGACTTGGTGATCTGTCAGCATGGGCCGGGCAGCGATCAGCGCCGGTTTTTTTGACCTTTTCTAGTGCCGCCAGTAAGGTATCAACGTTTGCCATCGATACCTCCACTCAAGATGGCCTTGATTCGCGCCAGTTCCGCTAGTGCCACAGTCGATAGTCGCCGGCGACCAATTAGCCACCATGACGGGTGGCGTGTATGTACTTGTTTTCGCATTTCCGCTCCTGCGGGATTGCGTTCCGTTCATGTCTCGACTATACTATCTGCCGATTAGAGCCTGCCCGTGGGCGTATATATGGGACGCATGAAATAGAACGCAAAAGCCCGCTAATTGTCTGATTAGTGGGCTTTTTTATGTCTGCTGATTTTTCGAATAGGCGGCTATCAGTCGCTGCGAGACAGGAAGTCGAGTAGTCCCCAGAAGCGATAGGGCTGGGCGTTTTCACGAAGCGCTTTTTGCGTAGTGAAAATGCAAAGCATCCCGAAATCGCGTCGAGTCATTGGG
>SCST01000590.1 GCA_004299465.1 Methylovulum sp.
GGTGCATGATGTGACGGCGTATATTTTTTATGTGGCGCATGATGTCAACAAGCACCGGTACCGGCCGCAGAACTTTATTTACCGTTGCGCGGCATCCTGCCGTTTGCCTGTTGTTATCGTTTTGCCTCTGTTGTCATTTTTACTGGCGTTTGTCTTGCAGGCTTATGGCGATCATGTCGTCAACCTGGTTACCCGTTACTTGTTTGAGTTCGAGATTCGCAAGGCGGTTACCTTGGGCGTGCTGGGTTACCTGGCGTTAATGCATTATTACACCGAAGCGTTTACATGGAAGCAGGATTCGCCTTATCGGCGCTATATCTTGTTTTCAAAGTAAGGCGGATAAAAAAAGGCCGCATTAAGCGGCCTTTCTTCAAGCAACACTTTAAAGAATAACGGGCTTATTTTCCGTTGATTTTAAAGCCGGTGATCTTGACCAGGTCGTCAGTTGGATAGCCATCGTTATTGGCGCAGTCGCTGCCGTCAACACACGCGGTATCGTTGCTGTGCTGGATATGGACATAAGCCGTTTTGCCGTCGCCGGAGAAGGCAAAGCCGGTAGGCTCGGCGCTGCCGTCACGGACTGACAGGATTTTTACACAGCCGTCAGTTTTGATGTCACGGTCATTGCCGTCGCGCAAACACGCCCATACATCACCGAAAGGATTGTCTTCGATCACATACATATTGCCGGTGAGCGGTTGGAAAGCCAGGTTATCCGGTTGGTTCAGGTCGGCGTCGCCTTCTACGGCGCGGTTGGCGGCAGCAACAGCGAAGCCTTTGACTTCCGCACTGTCGGCCAGATAAGTCAGGCCATGAGCATTGACGTCAGGATTGTTGATAGTGACTTCACCGGTGCCGGCTGGGTTGGTATCCATCAAGCAAACTACTTCGCCATAGTTTTTAGCGCCGGCGTTGCCGGTGTTGGTCCAGCAGAATTTCACGCCTGAGCCTGTGTACAGCGGGTCGAAATGGCCGTCTTCAGGACGGTAGAAACCGGTCGCAGAGTTGGCATCAGCCGAGGTGCGCAGGTTAGCCGGGTCAACCTTCACCCAAGCGCCTTCGCCGATTTCACAGCCCTGGCCGAATTGCGGGAAGCTGCTGCTGGTTCTGTTTTGGCAAGAGGCTTGATAAGCGTAGACATTACCGGCAACCAGTGGCGATTGGCTTAAGCTGGTAACGGGTGTAACGCCGTCCCATACGGTGCTGGGTACGAATTTGAACAGGCTGCCGCCGTCAGCATTAGCGCCGCCTGAACCTGGACGTTCTTCGTCGCCGTAATAAACGACACCTTGTTGAGTCAGGTCAAGGCCTTCCCATGCCAATTTGCCTACGGCGCCGCGATACTCTACTTGGCCTGCTACGGTAGCGCCGGTGCTGTCGATGATGTCGCTAGCGCCACGGGTCACCACGGTCAATTCAGAGATAGCCAGCGGGTTCAGGATTTCGTACAGGCCGCCGTCATCGCGTTCTTCGGTGGCAACGATGGTGTTCCAAGGTGTGCGGCGGATGCCGTCGCATGAAGATAGGCCGCGCAGGATGGTTTCTACTGCGCCGGTTTTTAAGTTGACACGTTGAATAGATGGGCCGAATTTGACTTGGCCATTGGGATAAGCGCCTACGACATTATCAACTGGATCGCGGAAATCTTCGATACAAGTGATGATGTGGGTAGGTTTAATATCGTTAGGCCAGAAAGCCATTTGGTCTGAGTTTTGACCCGCTTTACGGGTAACGAACTCAGCGTTCAGGCCTGGTGCCAGTTTGATCAGGTCTTTTGGAGTTTGGCCAGGTGCGCGTGAAACTGAAACAGTTTCAGAAGCGGTCAGAGGTTTAACGACGCCAAAAAATTTAAAAGACTGGGCTCTCAGAAGATTTTGCACTTCCAGGCCGAAATCGCCGCCGGCAACCGCGGCGCCTGAAGCCATCATGCTTATTGCCAACGCGAGTATAGTTTTATTCATTGTTGTGACCTCTATCTTAATTATAAGAATTACTGTATTAACGCCCTAAGGCAGCATTACTCTATAACGTTACAATGACAGGTTTATGAAAAACGCCGCTTAAAAATACATGGACTCAAATAGGCTATTCGTTAAAAATACCGCATGCAGAGGGGAGAGTAGAGTGGGCAACGGGCTTTTGGGTGCGGACTTGAGAAGGATTGCGTTACGCGGTTTAAACTTTCCATTCTTCGCACTTTTGCTTTTCATGCCTTGCTCCGATCGGGTGGCGACGTTATTCAACAGCGTTTTGCAAAATCAGGAGTATCACAATGAAGACGCTTGATATTCGCACGATGATGGTGATGGTCTCCGTGCTGACGCTGCTGTTTTCCGGACTGTTGGTTCTGGCGGGATTACACGCCGGGAATATCCGCGGGATGCGGCAATGGGCGCTGGCCAGCTTGTGTATCAGCCTTAGTATGGGCCTGGCTTATACCCAGCAGACGCCACCGGGCAATGGCTGGGTTGTCTTATGCGGCGCCACGTTGGTGGCGGTGGGGATGGGGCTGCAATTGAACGGCATTAAGGCGTTTAAGGAAGAGCGATTCAATTGGCGCCTATCAAGCGTGTTGATCGGCTTGGTGTTTGTGCAGAGTTTCTGGTTTTCCATTATTGATCCCGATGTGCAGGCCCGCGCTATTGTCAATTCGCTGGCGTTTGCCGTGATGAATGCGCTTTGCGCCCGTGCCTTGCTGGTTCGCGCCGAATCGCCGTTACGCACCGCCTATTGGTTTACCGGTGCGGCATTTGCCGTGCAAACGGTGATGTTCCTGATCAGGACAGCTATGGTGTTGTCCGTGCCGGCGGGTACTTATGGTATTTATGCGCACCTCGCGATCAACCCGGTGTCGTTTTTTATCGTCAGCATAACCCAGCTTTGCCTGACTTTCGGGTTTGTGCTGATGCTGAATTACCGGCTGGCTACGGATTTACACAAACTGGCGTCGCATGATGCGTTGACCGGCGCGCTGAACCGGCGCAGTCTTGAAACAGAAGCCGCCTGTCTTGAGACACGTTATCTGCGCACCGGGGATACCTTGGCCGTCATGCTGTTGGACGTCGACCATTTTAAGTCCATTAACGATGCTTACGGCCATCCGGTCGGTGATGTGGTCCTGCAAAAACTGACTGTTGTCATACAGGACGCCGTTCGTAGCGGTGACCGTTTCGCCCGTTACGGCGGCGAGGAATTCTGCCTGTTGCTGCCGTCCACGACAGAGGAGCAGGCGCTGGTCATGGCTGAGCGCCTGCGCCGGGCGTATGCGGCAATGACGATGGAGGTCGGTGGTAACATCCTGCGCAGCACAGTCAGTATTGGTATTGCCGATTCGACAGGCGCCGGGTTGGCATTTCCGGCGCTGGTAGCCGCCGCCGACCAGGCGATGTACCGCGCCAAACAGGATGGACGTAACCGGGTAGTCCGGTATTCGGAATTGGCCGATTGATTGCGGTCAGATGTCTTGGTTTCCATAAAAATCAGGAAGCCGACGACGCTATGCTTTCATGCATGAGTTTGATTTCTTGGCGTTTGTTGATATTACTCGGCACAACATTTGTTAGTTAGGAGTGTGGTCAGGCGGGACTTGCAGAATAAAAATGTCGGAATCGTTTCGGCAATTTAAAATGATTTGCCGAAACGATCTGAATAACTTCAAGGAATGTAATCTTA
>SCST01000591.1 GCA_004299465.1 Methylovulum sp.
CCAGGACGGCGTTTTTTAGCTGACCGGGCTGATGGCCGCTATCATGTTGGCATAGACTTGTGGGCTGAGGCGGGGGATGTCATCGTTGCTTGCGAAGATGGCGAGATAGTCAATCACTATCACTTTTACAACAACGTCTATGCTTTATTTGAACAATGCAACTCCGGGCTAGTCATCAATTACGGTGAAGTGAAACCCGACTCCTGGCGGGAATTCGGCGTGCAAAAGGGTGCTCGCGTCAAGGCGGGCCAGCCGATTGCGCGGGTCGGCCAAATGACGAACAGCGCGATGTGCCATTTCGAAATGTATGTCAAAGGCACCACGGTAAACCATCGGTACTACAAGGGAGGCACTCCGCCGAAGGAACTGTTGAACCCGACCCAATATCTGCTGTATCTTGCCGAGCAGGGACTAAGCCAGGCAATGCGGGTGGCGCTTCCCCCTTTGCAAGCCTCCGATAGCCAACCAGGCCAGCCGGATTTTGCCGGTATGGACTTGCTGGTATTCCACTGTGCATTTGCGAATGGTGTGCGTTGGCGCCTTGCCCGCCAAGGCATCGAAGTGGAAGGCGCTGGAATCGAGCGCACTCAAGGATCGCCGGCTACTGTCACGAAAATTTGGGAAGACTTCGGCGATAGCATTAACTGCTGGGCCGACCGCTTCAATGTGCCATGCGTCCTAATTATCGCCACCATAGCCACCGAAACCAGCGGTGATGCTAATAAGATCCGCAAGGAACCGGGCTATGTTTCCGATAGCGAGACCCCCGGCAAAATCAGTCCAGGTTTGATGCAAACGCTAATCTCCACTGCGCGGGCTACCTTAGGGGACAATAACATAGACCGTAATTGGTTGCTTGTCCCGGACAATTCCATCAAAGCGGGTACAGCTTATATCTCGGGGCAGCGTTCAACAACCTTGCTCGACCCGCCCAAAGTTGCCTGCGCTTACAACGCCGGCAGCCTCAGGGAAAACACAGGCCAGAATAATCGTTGGAAAATGCACCAGTACCCGCCAGGCACGGGCGAACATTGCGATCGCTTTGTGAAGTGGTTCAACGATGCAGTAAGCGTGTTAGCGAGCCATGCCAAGAAGCCTAGCATTCCTTATGACGTCTATTTGTCGTAAGCGGTCGAGGGGGGCGATGATTCAGGTATCGTGGAGTGGCCGCCCTCCTGAAACCCGGTGTTATCCTGCGCTGTATAAAATAGCCAAAATCGGTGGTAAATCCCGGCGCCCTTCATTAGCAAAATCGGCAAATTTTCATGCCGTCTGACACCGTATATTTTGCCAACAAAAAAGGGCCGGTTATGGCCCTTTTTTGTTGCTTGCAAGCTAAGCTTGTACTGCCTGGCTTATAGCTCAGACCCCATAATCGAAATCATTTGCGCAACGAATGCCTGGACGCCAAGATAATCGATGTAAAAATTCACATGCTGATAACCGGCCTGGGCCAGGAAACGGGAAAAATTACTCGCTAAGAGCTGCAACTCGTCTTCGCTTAACGAAGCTAGCGATTTATCGGCCTTGAGTAACAAGCCAGGGCTCAGCTTTGAGGCGTGGTACTCGTTGAGAACGGGCTTAGCCGGCCCTGAGCCCGGTTGCAATACCGATTTAAACGCCCGCTGTAACGCACTTGGATCTGTATTGGCAGTACCGGCGTCCGTTGCTTTTTCGAGCAACCGGGCGATAAGCTTGTTTAACAGTTCCAGGTCGAGGCTCGCCGTCATTTCCGCCAATTGGCCGGTTAGCTGCTGCGAATTGATATGGCCGGGCAGCGGCGGGGTATTCGGCGTGATCTGAAAATAATCGCCGCCGGCGATGGAAGCGGCAATGGCAATGCCGACCATCAGTTCGACTAAAAAGCTGGCAGGGATTTCAGGCGAATACAGTGTTGGAATGGCTTTCAGCATATCCACCTGCCAGGCGTGAGGAACGATGTCCAGGCTGTTCCACAGGCGCGTGGTGCGGGTAGCCAATTTATCATCATAGTATTGGGAAAAGTTGACATCGCCCGGCGTTGCGCCGGCGCTAGGCATCGCGCAGACGACGGCGCGTTGATCCGGGTCCCAGTTCCAGGCCTTGCCGCTTCCCTGGTTATCGACCAAAGCGAGGGCCAAAGTGGGGGAGAGGGCACCGCCTAAGCTATGGCCGGTGACGGTAATATCGATCGCCTGGTCGGTGAGCGTGGCGAGAAAATCGGCAAGTTTTTGCCCTTGCCACATCATTTTGTCGGTTAATGCATTAACGCCGATGCCGGTCCCTTGGGATATCCGCGGTTGCTGCGCCGGATCGGGTGCCTGGTAGAAGGGCCAGGCCTCGGTATTGCTGACATTGAAATCTTCGACGAACCAGCCATACCAGGAATAGGGATTGGTGCCGGCGACAGCGATGACATAGAAGGGTTTTCCACTGTTATCG
The DNA here is from genome assembly GCA_004299465.1 of Methylovulum sp. GTDB lineage: Bacteria > Pseudomonadota > Gammaproteobacteria > Methylococcales > Methylomonadaceae > Methylovulum. The sequence goes on from SCST01000591.1 coordinate 2,422, forward strand.
CTACGTTTCGCGACGAACATCGTGTTATCCGCATAGCCTTGGATGTCGGGGAATATTTTATAGACTACGGGACCCCAGACAACTTCCCATTCTCCGATAAGGCCGATGACCACCGGATCGCTTAAGACCGCATTAACTTTAGTGACGGCAAGCGCTTGCAGCTCCTCTTCAGTGCCCAATTTAGCAGCGGCAATGTTTGAGAGCCAACTCAGGGAAAAGATTTGTTGAGTAACGGTATAGCTTTGGTTCATGGGATTCTCCTCCAAAATAGTAGGGTTACTGCGTTACAGACGCTTGAATGGGTTAGTCCAGTGTTTGCCGTATCGGCAAAAAAACCAAACGCGGTGTCTTATTTCAACAGAGTCTTGACTTAGTCCTCAATGGCGTCTCGAGTTCGACGGTAACATAACAATATGGCAAAAAGATGTCAGCTTGCTATTAGGTAACTCGCAAAAATAAACCACAAATACACATAGAACGCAGATGATTATGATAAACACGGATAATCTATGAAAAGTCGTAACTACTCAGCACCTCTTCAGAAAAGTTTATCCCTAGGTATACTTTGGTCCAAGGTGTCTGTTGTAGGGCGTGCTGCGCGCGCCAACGGATTGGCACGTTGCCCCAAGTATCGGAGAAGGCGCGCGCGGCGCGCCCTACAACAGGCCAAAGAGCGAGTATAACTTCAGATAACTTGGCAAGGCGCTGAGTAGTTACGAAAAGTCTGCGCTAATCACTTGTGCCCTTTGGGTATAACTATCAGCGTCATCTGCGTTCTTGGCAATTGCTCCTGCGTTGCTCTACCTCCTGCATCCATGCAGTCGTATTTTTTGTTGATTCATTGTGTATTTTATTTATTGCGGGGTACCCTGCAGAAGCAGGGGCAATTTTAGAAACCTGGAAGGTTTGCCGTCTCAAGAAGGTCCCGCCTGATCACGTTCCTTTTCAACAAAACAACTTCGCCAAGGCTTCAACCCCAGCCAAGCCCGGCCTGTCCCGATAAACCCCGCTCATAGCCACATCCGGCTGCATACCGCGCACAAACAAGTAGCGCACACCGCCGAAATGGGTTTGATAATCGTAATCGGGCAAGCGGTTTTGCAAATAGCGGTGCAACACGACGGTGTAAAGCCAGTATTGTAAACCGTAATTATGTTCACGCATCGCCTGGGTCAGGCTGGCTGCGCTATAATCCGGCAAGCTGTTGGTTTTATAGTCCATGACATAATAACGTCCTTGATACGCGCAAATCAGGTCTATAAACCCGGTCAGGTAGCCGCACATTTGTTTGCTGTTCAATGGTTGGTAAGCCGGTATGTTTTCCAAGACCGCATTGATTTGGGCGGCATCCATAGGCTGCATCGCTAAATAAAACGGCATTTCCTTCAAGCATTGCCGTTCGGGCAAATTCATCAGGCAAAAATCGGGGTCGTCGTCCGACAGCGGCGTTGCCACAACGGCTTGCAGCAGCTCATCGAGCAGCTCCGGTTGTTCCAGTTTTACGCCATAACGCAGGCATGTCCTATCCCGTTGCATCGAAATATCCTTGCGCGCAGCCAGATGGCTGAAGGCGATATGCTCCAGCAAATCATGCACGGCATTGCCGGTATGTGCGCCTTTCGGTACATCCAAC
>SCST01000592.1 GCA_004299465.1 Methylovulum sp.
GGTTCGCAAAATGCGGCGGCGATCTTGGGCCGTCTGCGGGTTTGCCGCGCTCGCATGGAGTTAAGTCCAATGCTTCGCGCGGCGCACCCACATCCAGCCCAAGCTTGCCTTGCTTTTGCGAATCCCGCAAGGCGGGAAACCAAATTCGCCACACGGTCGCATCGGGCTTCGCGCGGCGCTTCGCCCGAACAATACGCTGGCGCAAAGGCCGGCGGCTCCCGGTGGGGCAGAACAGAAGTGTCCGCCAGTGGCCGATCCGCCCAGAGTGGAAAATGCGCCGTTGATCTCCTATGCTGTGTGTTCCTTAAACCAACAACACAGGAGGGCGGCGCATGGACACGTTTGTACAGCGATTCGCGGGCAAAATCAAGGGCGTTATCACCGGCTTCGATCGCATCGTTTTCAAGGGCTGCCTGCGACCGCTCATGTTCGCCGATGGCGCCATGGCTTTCCTCCGCTCCCGCGGCGTGCTCAATAAAAACTACAAGGCCTGGGTTATGGAACAATCGGAAACTCTGGCGACGCAGGCCGACCGGTATGCGCACTCGATCTGCGGCCGAGGCGTCGTGCCCATTCCCTCCTGCCACGAGCGCAAGGAGAAAATCGCGCACGACCGGCAGCGCGAACTGGGAGTCGAACACGGCCTGATCGGTGTCTGGTCGTGTGTCGAATCCTGTTCGACCTTTCGCGCCGCCTATGACGCCCAGGCCGGATTTCCCCAGTTGCGCCCCATTTATTCGCGCTGCAAGCATTTGTATTTTTACTACGACCACGCCGACTATGGCTTTATGAGTGTCCGCCTCCAAACCTGGTTCCCCTACGGCATTCAAATCGCGATCAACGGGCGCGAATGGCTGCGCCGCGCGCTCGCCAAACAAAAGATCCCCTTCGTGCTGCATGACAATAAATTCCTGCATATCGCCGACTATCCCCGCGCCCAGCAACTGCTGGACACGCAAATCAATGCCCGCTGGTTGCCCTTGCTGGGCGGCTTCCTGCCGCAAACCTTTCCAGCCATGAACAAAACGCTTGGCCCCCATCTGAATTATTACTGGACTTTATGGCAAAGCGAATGGGCCACCGATTACATCTTTGCCGCCCCGGACGACTTAAAACCGCTGCTGGACGCGCTGCTACGCCACGCACTCATCACCGGAACCGGTGATCGAGTCTTGCGCTATTTCGGCCGTCCGGTGAATGCCGCCGGGCAGCCGCATCCGCTGGCCAACCCCGAAGTCCTCACCCGCGCCAATGCCTGGCACGATGGCGTCCGCATTCGCCACTGGGTGGATCAGAACTCCGTCAAGCTTTACAACGAACATAATGTCCTGCGGGTCGAAATGACCATGAATAATCCCGCCATGTTCCGTGTCTTTCGCCGCCCCGAAGGCCGGCGGAACAGTATCAGGAAAAAACGCATGCCCCTCCGCAAAGGCATTGCCGACATCACCATCCGCGCTCAAGTGGCCAATGACGTCAACCGCCGTTTCATGGGACAAATGGCCACCCTCAAAGATGACCGGCCCATGCGGGATGTCTTGACTGACATTTCACAACCCAGCCTTCAAAACGGTCGTAGAATCCGCGCTTTGGATCTTACCGGTAAAGACCGGGAGCTTCTCCTGGCCCTCGCCGATCCGCAATATGCCGTTGCCGGTTTCACCAACAAACAACTGCGTCGAAAACTCTGCGCTTCCCCTTGGGCCAAGGGCGGCACCGACCAGCAACTTTCCGCGCGCGTCAGCCGCCACCTCCGGCTCCTCCGCGATCACGGCCTCATTCGTAAACTGCCCTGCCAGCGCAAGTATCTCCTCACCGCTCAGGGCCAACTCCTGACCACCGCCCTCAACGCCATCCTCGCCGCATCCACTCAACAGCTCCTCGACATCGCCGCCTGATAGTTTTACCTGCCGCGGCTATTGTTCCGCATCGGGAGAAAACTTTTCTTTTGCGTTCTCATGCGCTTTATGGTTTGCTTTTCTCGTTTTTTATCGCAGTACCTGATGGATCAGGTAATGTGGATAGACTGCCACGTCGCCTTGTAGGCAAGTGGTCCCTTGCCCGCAGCGGGCGGCGGGACAGGCTGTTAGCCGGAAATCCTTTCGGCTCGCAACGCTCGGCGCGCCAAAGGCGGGAGGCGGGTAAACTTGATAGCGATCAGGCCGCATCACC
>SCST01000593.1 GCA_004299465.1 Methylovulum sp.
GGCAACGAGGTCCTGCTGCGCAATGATATTCCCGAAGAAGCCTTGATTGAATATATCCGTGAAGTGAAAAAACGCAACTGGCGACCGGTCAGCACTTCGGAAACCTGGGCGGAATGGCTTAAACACCCGAAACTGGTTGACGAAGTCGATTTTATCGCCGTGCATATCCTGCCGTACTGGGAAGGTATTGCCGCCGATGATGCCGTTGATTATATTTTCGACCGCTATCACGATGTCCAGAAAGCCTACCCGAACAAGCCCGTTATTATTACTGAAATCGGTTGGCCTTCGGATGGGCAGCCGGCCAAGCATGCCACGGCATCGGTTTCCAACCAGGCGAAGGTGTTGCGTGAATTTTTAAATCGCGCCGACCAGGAAAAAGTCACGTATTACATCGTTGAGGCGTTTGACCAACCCTGGAAACAATCGATTGAAGGCTCGGCCGGTGCTTATTGGGGGATATTCAACGCCGACCGCATCGCAAAATATCCTATGGACGGCGATGTGTTGACCTTGCCGAACTGGGAGGATTGGGCGACGGGCGCGGCCATTTTCAGTATCGTCCTGATGGGTTTGTTTTTATTCACGCGCAGAAGCCTGAAGTTGCCGGGTGTTGTGTTTTTCGGCGTGATTACCAATCTTGCTGCATCGACGATTTTCTGGTCGGTGTCCGTCGGCGCCCAGCAATACCAGACACCGCTGACGATTGTTTTTTGGGTCATACTGATCCTGATGCAGATTCTTGCGGCGGTTATCCTGATGATAGAGAGCTTGGAAATCGCCGAAGTCATCTGGCACCGTAAAGGGGCAAGAACATTCCAGCCGTTGACGCCCGGTGCGGAATTCAAATACCCCAAAGTATCGCTGCACCTGCCTATCCATAACGAGCCGCCGGCAATGGTGCGCAAAACCCTAGAAGCCTTGGCGAAAGTCGATTATCCTCACCTGGAAGTCCTGGTGATGGATAATAACACCAAGGATCCTGCGATTTGGGAGCCGGTGCGGGATGACTGCGAGCGCCTGGGGCCGATGTTCCGGTTTTTTCATTTGGAAAACTGGCCCGGCTTTAAAGCGGGAGCGATTAACCATGCCCTGGAGCAAACGGCCCCTGATGCTGAAATCATCGCCGTTATCGACAGCGATTACATCTTGTCGCCGGATTGGCTCAACAGCATGGTGCCGTACTTCGATAATGAAAACGTCGGCTTTGTGCAATCGCCGCAGGATTATCGCGACCGCCACCAAAGCACGTTTAAAAATATCTGTTACTGGGAATATGCCGGCTTTTTTAATATCGGCATGGTGCAGCGCAACGAATACAATGCGATTATCCAGCACGGCACGATGACGATGATCAGGAAATCGGCGCTGCTCGAAGTAGGAAAATGGGCGGAATGGTGCATATGCGAGGATAGCGAACTCGGTTTACGGCTGTATGAAGCCGGCTACGATTCGGTTTATGTCAAGGATTCATTTGGCCGCGGGTTGATGCCGGATACCTTCTCGGGTTATATGACGCAACGCTTCCGCTGGGTTTACGGCGCGATGCAGATCATCAAGGGCCATTGGCGCAGCTTTTTACCGACTAAAAAATCGCCGTTGACGGCTGCGCAGCGGTATTACTTTGTGGCGGGTTGGCTGCCGTGGTTTTCCGACGCGCTGGCCTTATTGTTCACCTGCACCAGCCTGTTATTGACGGCAATTATCGCCTACGACCCGATCCATAGCGAATTACCGGTCAATGCCTTCCTATTGCCGACTATCGGCTTGTTCAGTTTCAAAATCCTGCGCGGTTTATGGTTGTACCAGGCACGGGTCCCATGTTCGGTATGGCAATCATTGGGTGCGGCGTTATCGGGCCTGTCGTTAACGCATACGGTCGCTAAAGGCACGATACAAGGCCTGTTTACGTCCGGCAAACCCTTTATGCGCACGCCGAAATATGAAAAACAGGGTCCGTTATTTGCGGGTTTGATGATTATTCGCCAAGAAGTCTTGTTATTGGTGTTGCTGGGCTTGGCGATTGCCGAAATGGCAACCATTGAACATTTCGACAATTTGAGCGGCAGGCTCTGGATATCGGTGTTATCCGTGCAGGCCGTGCCTTATGTGGCGACATTAATCACCTTGCTGATCAGTATCGCACCGAGTTACAGCAAAAAAGGTAAAAAACTGGCTGAAGAGCTGGATGAAGTGTAGGGCGTGCCATGCGCGCCGCTTCGGTGATTGGGGGGCTGCGGAATCAGGGAGGAGCGCTAAAGCCGGACGTGGCACAAGCCCCGTTCGCAGGATTTCTCGGATGGTTCAAAGATAACGGCTGTATCGAAACGTTAGGAACGGGGTTACAAACCCCGTCCCGCGTGGAGATTTTTTAAGCCGTCATATTAATGCTGTTGCAACGGTCAAGACTAGGTTTTTGGTAATGACCGGATTAGCAGCGCAGTCTTATCCAAGACCGCCAAAGCCGAGTCGATTACGGTTGCGCCGTTATCGCCATCGGTGGCGGCCTTGACGACCAGCCGCGTACTGAGGCATAGCCGTAATGCGCTGACCGCAACGCCGTTGCGCATGCCGCAAGCGACAGCTTGCCCCAGTTGGCAGCGCATTGTGGTGACAGGTTTGTCGAAGGTTTCAGTACCAAACAGGCGGAATTCATCCAGTTGGATAGGCAGTTGCCGGTAGATAGACAGGGTTTCTTGC
>SCST01000922.1 GCA_004299465.1 Methylovulum sp.
TTTATTTGGAGACAGTGACGATGTTTCTGTGTTTGGATTCTCAAGCTATATAACTCAAAGAAACAACATGTTAGCTCAGGCATTAAGGCTTGTGAGAGGGCAAAGTCCTAATGGGGGTGCAGGTGTTCTAAATGAAAAACTGCAAATTCGCTCTGGATCCACTGATGAAATTATTGCTTCAATGAATGCAAAGCTACTGTACGCGACCGGAGATGTAACTATTCAAAACACTGGGCTGAGCGGAAGTCTTGAATTTGATCCTAAAACCTTATTTATCTATGGTGGGGACATGTATATCAACACAAATATTTTGGGTAGAGCAGGGATTGTGGTTCTTAAAAAGAATGGCCAAGGAGGAAATATATATATTGACCCTTCGGTTACTGACATTAACGCAAATATTTTTGCGGATGGCAGTGTATTTAGTTCAAGCACTGCTTATGATGCAAATGGGGTACCGACTCGTTCGAGTGATGATGCAAGATTGACAGATTTACCTCACCAGTTGGCTATTTTTGGAACAGTTGTTTCAAGAAATACAATTGGGGGTTTTAGTGATCCAAATGCTGGCACTTGGAATACCGGAAATGGAGAGACTACCAATAATTCGGACACTGCAATTGAGTATGATTTAAATAAACTCAGGCAGTTCAGATTATGTTATCCTGTGGATAGCGGTGGAAATATAATTGAAGACGACTCGCTTCTTGAAGATTGTGGCGAAGGAGCAGAGCGCTCAACTTTATATACAGGTACAAGCAACGCGCCACTGATAATTCAATACGAGCCTCCAACAGAAGACATGCCGATTTTCAATACGGTGAGCCCAGATATAAATCAGCGCTAGGCTAATTCCAGTTGATTGCGAAAAAACTTATCACACTTATTACTAGTAAGGTGCCGCTTAAGGCTATATAAAGTAGAGTTATTAAGGAGACTTTGTCACTTAAATAAGTAAAGCGAAGCGCATGTTTTACGGCTAGAAATCCGTAGAAAAAAAGTGCTATAAGGCCGAGCAGAAAAATAAAACCTACGATATATGCCATTTTTTAAAATTATCTAAATTAATTTCGGGATGTTTTTTCATGACATCGAACATGATTTGCATTATTTCTTTTAGACGCG
>SCST01000594.1 GCA_004299465.1 Methylovulum sp.
TTTTAGCGTTACCACCTTCCCGCGGCGCGGCATAGGCTGCATTCAATAACGCCGCACCGATTACCAGCGCAAAAACAACCGATGCGTTCATGAGTCTGTTATTTATAGCCATCAGAATCTCGTATTCAAGTCTAATTGCAAAATATCATTACCGTATTTAGGACCCGTGATAACATCCGTGCTTAACCATCGGCCCGTCGCCCATACGTTTTTCATCAAGCCATAGTTACCGCCGACCACCCAGCCTTTGGCATTAGTACCGCCCAAGTGGAAGTCGGAGTCGCTATAAGCATCAAATACCGCATCGCGTTCGACGTATTTGTAAAGCGTAAAGACGTTCCATTGGCCTGCATGATCCACCTTGGGCCAGCCAAAATCGATCCTCACCTGCCAGGCGTTAGTTTCATCATCGACAGCTGCGCCTACTAATTGCTGTACCGATGCGGCATCAAAGCCTACATTTTTCGCATAATCAACGCCGACAATAAGGTGGTGAGGGGCGAACCTTGCAACATCGTAGGCAGCCGACGCATTGATAATATTATAGTCGGATGCTAAGCCGTATTGTCCCGGAAAGACATTGTCATTATCGTAACAAATAATGGCCATCGTGTTACCGAATTGCATAAACTGCGGCACGGAAAGATTATTGTCGGGACTATTAGTGTCACAGGTGGCCGGGGTATTCTGGTTAGGCCTTGCCTTGGTATTTTCATAATCGAAATAAGCAAAGGCCATTTTCAACGCATCCTGGTTTTCAAATCCCCAATCCAGGCCCACTTGTGAACCGAACAGCCATTTATCATTTTCACTGAGAGCAGACTCCTGCAGCGGGAAAGCACCTACTGTAGCAAATACCGAATGTTTATCATCATCCTCATGATGGCGACTGTCTAAACCACCCAAACCTTGACGAAAAGTTGCTGCAAAACCTTCAAACGATAAATCCGTATCCCAGACCATTTCGCTGCCGCCGGTAAACTCACCGCCGCCGACATACCAGGGGTTGGCAATTCGTCCGCCGCTCAATGTCAGCCACTTAAATCCTTCAGCATTAACGGCGTCGTATTTCAGGTAAGCGCGGTCTATATTAAATTCATACTGGCTGCCGGTATTACCTAAGGTTTGATTCGTCGAGACAGGATCGGGGATATTGCCGGTAGCCAAGCGCACACCCGCCTTCAGGCCTTCCACAACTTTCGCATCGATCGCTAAACGTAAGCGCTCACGAAAACGGTGTCGATCATTAGTGGTATTTACGAAACCATTCAAGCCAGCGGAAGAAATACCACCTAAACGATTAATAGCCTGAAAGTCAAAATAAGACCCTGCTTGATTTTCATCACCCATAAAATCATTCTGCGAGCGCAATCTCAAATCGCCCGACAATTTAAAGCGGCTGATCCATTCCGGCAACGCATCAGGCACGCCCCATTTTTGGGTTTTAGCTTCCTGCATGACATCATGCACGACATCCGCACGCAATTCCGTGCGTACTTGCTGACGAATTTCATCTTTAACAAACTCAGGAACATAAGGCACGCGCACTTCACCCGGCTCCGGCGCATCAACCTGCTGTGCGGCTTGTTGTTCGGCCTGGTGTTCAGCGTCCGCCTCAGCTTTTTTGATCATTTCATCGGCGACTTTCTCGGTCAGGATGCCTTGCTTGACCAACTCTTTAATCAGATTGGTTGTCGTATTACGCAACTTCAGCAATTCTTCTTTTTCACCGGCATGGGCCACGCTGGCCAAGCCGCAAAACGCCAGAGCTATCAGCCGCTTTTTGTTATCCATTTTTTTACCTGTAGTGGGTTTAGATTCTTGATGTAATTTTTAACCTGATGGGTTGTTCCATTCCGGGCGGGAGCGGTTCATTGACCTTTCTGTATTTACTGAGCAATCGGTTCAGGAGTTCGTCGATTTCGGCGTCGTTACTCCCCCTGGCTAACTCAAATCGTTTGATCGAGCCGTCGGTATCTACCCACACTTTAATAATAGCGCTATACCCCTTACGGCGAAGCTCTTCTTGCTCTGAAAGAATATCAAGAATATCGTTTTTGATAATTCCGCCATACCACGCATACGGATCGCCGCCACCGCCGCCGCCCAGCAGTCCTTTTCCGCCTTTACGCGCGGCCAGGCCGAACCCGTCCGAACCGGCCGAACCTTCCGCATCCAGCCCCAAATCACCCGGAGGCGGCTCATCGGCAACATCGGGTATTTCTTCGGGTTCCGGCTCAACCTCTTCCTGGAGTTTATCCACTTCC
>SCST01000595.1 GCA_004299465.1 Methylovulum sp.
CTTCATAGTGCCATCCGGGAACTTGACGCGTTACCACAATATGAACCTGCCCGTTAACGGCGCACAGGACAGGACTGGTACCCTCTGTAGAACCGATTTCGTTCTGGTCGGCGGCGGCGTAAACAACCTTGGAGGCACTCCAGGTCTTGCCGACATTTTGTGAACGGCGATAAACGACATTGGGCCGATAGGATTCACTCGCACCGCCGTTGGCCCGCCACAACACATGAACCGTTTGGCCGTCCGTGACAAGGCTGTAAAGATAACGGTCGTCTCGGGTCAAGCTATCAGGCTCAGCCGCCTGGGAAAGATTGGCCTCCCAGGAGGAGCGATTGGGATTACGCGCTTCGACGGGGGCGCGCTGCCAGCAGCGCGAACAGCGATAAACATAAGCAGAACCGGGATATTCGTGTTTTCATGGTTGAACTCCTTTGTTGCAGACTATATGAAAGAGCGTTTGGCACAACAGTTATCCACCGTCATAACGGAAAGATAACAGCTGATTATTAGCCGGCTGTGCCGCATGTGTCAATGACATTGAGACAGGCTTCAAACCCTAACAAACTGCGCCGCGCACAAACAGCAAGGCCCCGACATCGGTGTAGGCTTCCCCATGCTGGCTTCCGGCAGGCGCCAGTTGAAATTCGCCTGCCCTGAGCAATATATCGCCTAAAAAGACTTCTCCGGCGAGCATCATGCATTCCTCGTTTTTAAGGTGCTGATGGCCTGGCACCGTAGCCCCCGGCTCCAGGCGATAGAAGCACGAAGCCATGCCGCCGCCTGAATACAGCTCTTTTTTAAACACACCGGAGCTCAATTGTTGCCAGCCACCGTCACCGTAAAAAACCGTTTGCGCATTGCCGCCGCTGAACGGCAATAAGCCGCCCAACAGTTCGCGCAACACGGAAGGCGAATGGCCCAACGACGTGCCGCGCAGGTACGCCAGCGCGCCCTGCCGGGATTGAATGCTTTGGTGGCGGCTGCCGGCGGGAGAAACATGGTAATCAAACCGATCCAGCTCCAGTTCGCCCATTTGCAAGCCGCCGCGCAGCACGATGCCTTCTTCCAGCCAGTTATGGCGATGCACGGGCAACGACGCACCGGCGCTGAACTCAACCAGCACCGAATTACCCTCCGGCCCGTTCCACAGCCGTTTAAACCGGATGCCGTCCGTGACCGGATGCCATACGCCGGCTTTCAACCTGATCGTTAACAGCCCCGCATGTTCGGCAATACTCTGTACCGTGCGTTGCTGCAAGCGCGCCATGATAGCCTGATGGCGGTTCGCCTCGGGGGCTATCGGCGCCAATGCCGCAGTCAGCAAACGGTCTAATTCAGCCTGCTCGAATACGCCGGACTGGTTTGGATATTCTGTTCTGCTATTCATACATTCACAGTGAGGAGTCGGCAACATCTGCCAGTGTTTGTCTAAGGCCAAGCAAGGCCCGCCGGATTTGGGATTTCACCGTGCCCAGCGGCAGGCCGGTATGGCCTGCGATTTCGTCATGGCTGAAACCGCGAAAAAACGCCAGCGCCAGCAACTGCCGCGGGAGCGGGTCGAGCTGCGCCAATGCGCCGTGAACGCGGCTGCCTTGCTGGACTGCCGCCAGTAAATCGTCGGGATTATCGCCGGATGCAACATCCATCATTGACGCCAGCGGCTCGCATGCCACCGCATCAATCCGGCGCAATGCATCCAGGGCGCGACTGCGGGCTATCGTCAGGACCCAGGCCGCCGCGTTGCCGCGCACCGGGTCGAAACGCGGCGCCTGTCGCCAAACCTGCCAGAACGTATCTTCAGTCACTTCTTCCGCCACCTGGACGCAACGCGTTATCCTCAGCGCAAGACCGTAAACCCTCTCCAGCAGGCTGTCATAAAGCGCCGAGAACGCCGTTTGGTCGCGCTCTACGATGCCGGCAATCAACTCCTGCAGCCGCCGCAGCTCATCCTGTCCAGCGCCAAACGCCTCCTCTCCATCATCAGGGACATCGAAACAACACGCCCCCTCCGTCCGCTCGGCAGCGCCGGTTCCGATAACTAATGGGTTCATTATAGGGTCTCTTTCGCCGCCGGCCTTTCCGTTCATATTGGTCTCGTTACCAGTCTATACGCATGAAATGACAAACCGGATGCAGACCGCTTGGCGTAAACCCAGACTGGATTGTCTGCAGCGATATGGGCATGGGAATAAGTTAAGCAAAATAAACCATCGCCCATAACCTTATGGAATAAGCATGAAACAAGTTCGGCAACAGATAACTATTCAGCACCTTGTTTGCGTGCTGCGCGCGCCATCAACGGACCGGCACGCTCTCCACGCGCCGGAGAAGGCGCGCGCAGCACGCCCTACGCTTCAGGCAAGGATCTGAACAGCTACGAGTTATCTGTGGTTATCCTATTCATCCGCGTCATCTGCGCCCCATTGTATTTATTCCTGCACGTCCCCAGCAGGACAAGGAACAGTGATTGCCGGTATTTTCATATAAACCGGCCGGGCAACCATCCCCTTTCCACACATTCGCGGAAACACCAGTCCGGCGTCGTTTCGGTCTTGTAACTCCAGAAAAACCAGCCCAGGTATTTTTCAAACGTCGCCAATTGCGCTGAGGCGTAAACGCGGTAGCCGACCGTCGCCTGAAAATCGTCCATGCCTTCCAGGGCATGGTTGAAAGGGCCGTCGGCCCACAGCGATACAACTTTTAAATTAATCCCGAGACTCCATTCGCCGACATACGCGGACGAGCCGCGGTCACGGTTGATGTTGTCCGCTTCGTTTTTCCAGTCAACAACCGTTTTTTGGATATGCCCATAGATGTCGAGGTCTATTTCTTCGCGGACAAAACATTGGTAACGGTGAATATCGAAGACGACATTGCTGAACTCCGGCCCGGTCATAAAACCGCTGTATTCGGTATAAGAGCGGAAACCGTCATGAAATACCACGGCAACGTCTTCAGGCTTGCAATAGTTGCGGATGCGGTAGTAGGCCTCGGAGTTATATTTTTTCAACAATCCGGTATCGACATCCCAGCGCGGTTCGTTCAATACCTCAATCGCGTGCAAAGCCGGCCGGTTGCGATAGCGTTCGGCCAAGCGCTCCAGCACGGACAAGGAATGCTCAAGATATTCCTGCCGGGTATGCCATTCGCAGACGTCCTTGATACCGCCGTTGTCAAAACCGTTCTGGCAGCCTGGCGCGGCATGCAGATCCAGCACGACCAGCAGCCCGAACTCCTCGGCCCAGTCGAATGCGCGATCCAGTATGTCTATGCCGCCTACGACAAAAGGGTGCGTATATTCGCCATAAGCGCTGTGATAAGGGTAATCCGGCCCGAATATCCAGTGGCCTACCGGGATGCGTACCGCGTTGATGCCGGTGTTGGCTATCCACTCGAAGTCATCGCGGGTGATAAAGGAGTTCCAGTGCTGCTTCAGCACTGGCTCGGCGCGCGCGCCCAGTTCTACACAGAACGAAGTTTCATCGGTCGCGTTGAGGCCTTCAAAAAGACTGGGCACCATCCATTTTTCGATGACCAACCAACTGCCGAGATTAACGCCGCGTAGTTTTTTGCCCCATTTATTGTTAAAGCTGTTGTCGCAAGTATTCATAGGTGTCCTATTGTATTGAATGGGCGAAACCGACGCTTCGCAACCGTAAGCCCGGACCTTAAGCCCAGCGCTCACCCCATGAAGCGTTGTATTCTTTACACCTCATACGGGCTACACCGAACGTCAGCCATTCAATGGCTGAGCAAAAAAATAAAGCGGAGTCCGGGAATGAAAAAGCCAGGCGGGTTACAGCGTAATCCGCCGCGGATGAAACGCCTCGGCCGTCGGCTGGTTGGTCACCGTCAGCAGCGCCGCATCGGGCAGTTCCTGGCAAATCAACCGGAACATCTCGGTTTCACCCTCAGGATCAAGCGAATCGAAGGATTCCTGCAGCAAAATCCACCGGGGACGTTGCAACAGCAACCTTACCATACCCAGGCGTTGCTGCTGGTCGCGAGGCAAGGACTGATCCCAGCAATCGACCTGGTCCAGTTGTTCGACCAATTCGTTCAAGCCCACCAGGTCCAACGTCCGCTCAAGCTCTGCCTGGGTGACGGCTTCGTCGGTGGACGGGTAGCAAATCGCGGCGCGTAAGGTGCCGACCGGTAAATACGGTCTCGGCGGCATAAAAAACATCGGCTCGTCATTCGGCAATTCAATACGCCCGGTTCCCCACGGCCACAAGCCTGTTATCGCCTTGAACAACTTGGAGCCGGTAAAGACATCGCTGTCGATAAGCACACGCTCCCCAGCCCTGATATTGGCATTCAACGAAGAAACGCAGATGACATTATCGAGCCTCGCTATACATAAATCCTGGAAATGCAAGATAGAATCGTCGCCTTTTTCCCGTACGATCCGGTGCGGATCGACCCGTACCAGCTCCTGTTCCAAATCGTCCAATGCCTTCACCAGGCTCAATACGCGCTCGACCGATGCGCGCCACTGGGCAACCGTAGACATATTATCGACCGGCCACGATAATGCGGAAGTCATTTGTTGAAATGCCTGCACCGATTGCATTAACGCGCCCAGCGTAATATTGCCTAGAATATAGCGCGGTGCGGACACTAGTACCGGGAAGGCCATCGACAATACCGAATAGCCGGACGTGAACAGCATAATATGCGACATCGCCTGCGTTTGCCGGTTAAAGGCCTCGATAATATCGCGAAACAACCCGAAAAAACGCCTTTGTTCATCGGCTTCGCTATGGATCAACGCTATCGCCAGCGAATTTTCACGGGCGGTCGCCAAGTCGAAGCGGAAATCAGCCTCCGACGTTTGCCTGGCATCGGTCGCATGAATCAACGGCCTGCCGATACGCCAGCCTAAAAACGATGCCGCAACTGCATAAATAATCGCTATCCAGACCAGGTGCCCGTGCAGCCCAATCTCAACCAGCCCTAAATCAACCACCACCTTACCCGACAATGACCAGAGTATCGTGGTAAAACCGACCAACACCAGCAGGCTGTAAAACAGCGAGTGGCAAAGCGTAATCGCGTCCTCGGTAGCGATACGGATATCCTCGGCGATGCGGCCGTCGGGATTGTCGTGATGCGCCGTTTGTATATGCGTCACCAGGTAATGATGCGCCTTATCCATCCATTGGCCGATGACGCGCTCCGTCAGCCAACTGCGCCAATCCACCTGCAAACGGCGCTTGATTTTTAAATGGGTAACGGTGACGGCCATGCTGGCCGCAAAAATCAGGATAAGCAGGGCGACCTGTTTCAATAGGCCTGGCATCGAATGCTGTTCAAGGGCATTAAACAGAGCCGCGCTCCATTCGGTAATGACAACGGCAAGACCCATCTGCATGATCGTCAGTACGATCAGCGCCAGTGTTTGGGCGCGAATGGCGGCCTTGTTCTCGGAATTCCAGAAAGGGCCGGCCAGGCATATAAATTGGACGAAAAATCCGTTTGAGTACGGCATTTATTTGTGCTCCAGAGTGACGGTGAAAGTATTAATTTTTCCAAAAGTTCTTGCACAGTATATTCAAAGTACTGCGCAAGAACTTTTGGGAAAATTAATACCCATTCAATAAGTTATGTGTGTTTCATAAGTCTTGCACTAGAAATAGCTAGTCTTCGTTAAATGAGTTCGGCAAGCACTTATGAAACAATTAATAGTAAGCAAGCGCCATTGGACGCTCATGTCTGTTGTTTTTATTATTTTAATGACAAGCTTCCTCATCGCCCCCTGACCTACCTCCGGGTAAAATCAACGCACGACTGGTGTAACT